>NZ_CP041156.1:0-175590 GCF_006740765.1 Leisingera aquaemixtae | reverse complement strand
TATTCCTGGCTGTACTCGCGGCCCCATGAGCCATAGCCCTTCTCGATCCGCAGGGAGCCGAGGGCGCGGCCGCCAACCGGGCCCCGCCGAAGTCTGCCGCCGCTGTCAGCAGAGCAGAGTACAGCTTGACCTGATCGCCTTCGGCGCAGTGCAGCTCCCAGCCCAGATCGCCGGTGAAGGAGACGCGGATCGCCAGGCATTCCACGCCGGCCACGTCGATGGTGCGGGAGCGCATGAAGCGGAAGGCTTCGTTCGACAAGTCGGCATTGGTCAGCCGCTGCAGCATATCGCGCGATTTCGGACCGGCCACGTTGAAACCGGCGATGCGGTTGGTGGCGACCTCAAAGGTGGTGCCTTCCGGCAGTTCGACCATGTTGAAGAACCGCTGGTGATAGCGTTCCGCCATGCCGGAGCCGACCATCATGTATTCATCATCCGCCACCTTGGTGATGGTGAAATCACCGGCCACGCCGCCACGCACGGAAATCAGCGGGTCAGGCAGGAGCGGCCAACCTCGGTGGGCACCTTGTTGGCGACCAGCTTGTCCAGCCACTCAAACGCACCCGGCCCCTTGATCACGTAGTTGGCGAAGTTCGAGATGTCGATCACGCCGACGTTTTCCCGCAGCATGTTCACCTCGCGGCCCACCGGCTCCCACCAGTTCTGGCGGGTGAAGCTGTTGGTTTCCTTGACACCGGGCGCGTCCGCAAACCACAGCGGATGCTCCCAGCCGCAGTTGAGGCCAAAGACGCAGCCCATTTCCTTTTGCATCTCATAAGCCGGGCGCACCCGGGCCGGGCGGCCGGCGCTGCGTTCCTCGTTCGGGAAGTGGATGGCAAAGCGGTGGGCGTACTGGTCCTCGACGCGGGCCTTGGTGAATTTCTTATCGGCCCAGTCGCCAAAGCGCGCCAGGTCCCAGGCGAACATGTCGTACTGCGGCTCGCCTTCGATCATCCATTGCGCCGCCAAGAGGCCTAATCCGCCGGACTGGGAAAAGCCGGGGATAATGCCGGTGCAGCAGAAGTAGTTTTTCAGCTCCGGCACCGGGCCCCAGAGGGCGTTGGAATCCGGCGACCAGATCATCGGGCCGTTGATCACCCGCTTGACGCCTGCGGTTTCGGCGCAGGGCACCCGCTCGGTGGCGCGGATCACGTTTTCCATGATCCGGTCCAGATCGTCGGGGAACAGCTCATGCGCGAAGTCCAGCGGGGTGCCCTCCTCAGCCCAGAACCGCATGTCCTTCTCATAGGCGCCGATCAGGAAGCCGTTGCCCTCCTGCCGGAAATAATACTCGCCGTCGCGGTCGGCGATCGAGGGCAGGCGGCGGCCCAGCTTGGCGACCGCGTCGATGGACTCCGTCACGAAATACTGGTGCTCAGTCGGCTGCAAGGGCAGGGTGAGGTCTGCCATCGCCGCAACCTCGCGGCCCCACAGGCCGCCTGCGTTGACCACCCACTGAGTGTGAATGTCGCCCTTTTCGGTTTTCACGATCCAGCTGCCGTCGGGCTGCTGCTCGGTGCCAATGACCGGGCAGAAGCGTTCGATCTGGGCGCCCATGGCGCGGGCGCCGGCCGCATAGGCCATGGTCACGCCGGAAGGATCGACGTTACCGCCATCAGGTTCGAACATGATGCAGCGGATGTCGTCGAATTGCGCCAGCGGGTGCAGCTCCTTGGCCTGCTCGCGGCTGACCTCATGGAAGTTCAGCCGTAGTATTTCGCCTTGGCCTCCTGCAGGCGCAGCTGGTGCTCGCGCTCCTCGGTCTTGGCCAGATACAGGGAGCCGGGCTGGAACACGCCGCAGCCCTGGCCGGTTTCCTTCTCCAGCTCTTTATACAGGTTCATCGTGTAGTGCTGGATGCGGGTCACGTTGTTGTTGTCGTGCAGCCCGTGGATATTGGCCGCCGCGTGCCAGGTGGAGCCTGCGGTCAGCTCATCGCGTTCCAGCAGCACCACGTCGTTCCAGCCGAGTTTCGCCAGATGGTAGAGGATCGAGCAGCCGACCAGCCCGCCGCCGATGACAACTGCCTGTGCATGGGTTTTCATGCGTGTTTTCCCTTGCCTGCGTGCCTGTAACAGCGCGCCCTGCAGGCCGGGGCGGGCCGCCAAATCCTTCCGGGCAACCCTAGCGGCGGCGGCGCGGGATGACCCGTGAAGAATTCAGACCCAATGGCCCCGGATTCGAGGGGTCATTGGTAGGCGGACGGAACACCCTGCTTCTAAAGGTACCGCCTGGCCGACAGGCCGGGCAGCGCCCGACCCTCCCCACGGGAGGGCGCTTACGCACCCACCCAGGGCCGGGCGCTGCCCTCAGCGCCAACTTGCTGCCAGATTGAGCGACCTTAAACTGTGATCTCTTTCATCACGCCGAGGAACTTCGCCACTTCGCCGACGCTGTTGTAGTGGCACATGGAGACGCGGACGCAGCTGTCCATGCCAAGCGGCGTCAGGATATTGCCGGAGTAATGGTCCGCCTTGCGCAGATGGGTGCGGATGCTCTGGTCGTTCAGGCGTTTGACGACCTCCACCGAGGGCACGCCGGCGACCGTCAGCGAGACCAGCCCTTCGCGCGCGGGGTTGTCTGCACCGCCCAGAATGGTGACGCCCGCCATCTCGGCCAGTCCCGGCAGGTTGCCGGTGCCATGGATCATCGCATCGGTCAGCGCCTTTTCATGGGCATGGATCGCCTCCCCCGCCGCCACGAATTTAGCGCGCCGGTCCGTGGCATCGCTCACCTCGCCGCCGAGCCATTCCAGGTATTCCGCTACATCCGACAGCGTCGCATAGCTGCCGGTGTCGCGGGTGCCCATTTCCCAGTTGTCTTCCGGCCCGCCGATCAGCGCGTTATGCGGCAGGGCGGTCAGCCGGTCCGAGATCCAGGCGAGGCCATAGCCGTGACGCGAGAACATCTTGTAGGGCGAGATCACATAGCCATCGACGCCATAGGCGGTCAGGTCGATACGGCCGTGGGCCGCATGCTGGATACCGTCGACGATGATAAAACACTCCGGTGCCACCGCGCGGATGGAAGCGGCGCAGGCGGCCAGATCGACGCCCATGCCCGTGACCGGAGAGGTATGGACGATGGTTGCCACCACGGTATCCGGCGTGACCGCACGGGCATAAGCCTCCGCCGTGATCGTGCCGGTGGCGTCGTTATGCGGGATCAGCACGTGTGTCTGCCGCGCCACCCCGGCCCAGCGGGCGCAGGCGGAACGGGTCGCGGGATGCTCCAGCGTGGAGCCCAGAACGGTGCCGCCCGCGGCGGTGCCGAGGCAAGCGTTCATGATCAGGCGGAACAACAGCTCGGTGCCGCTTTCGCCCGCGAAGAACTGGCCGCCCGGCGCGTTCATCATCACGCGCATGTCGTCCTTGGCCCTGGCGATCACCCGCACCAGCTCATGGCTGCCGGGGTTGTCGCGGCCCTGGTTGTCGGGGATCGCGGCGTAGCGGGCGGAGGTCTCCACCACCGCATTCAGCGTCAGCGCGCCGCCGGCGTTTTCGAAAAACACGCGCGGCCCCTGCTGGGGGCATTCGTCCACCTGGGCGAAACGTGCGCGGATTTGGTCAAGGAGAGGGTCAGTGATCTGGGGCATGGCAAGTCCAACCGAAAGGCGTTTGATTTGCCGGCACAGTAAGGCGGTTGCCGGGCGGGGGCATCCGAAAAAGTCCGGGGCTGAGGGGCGGACTTCTTTGCGGCTGCCTGCTGCCTGGCGTTGCCGCCGGGCGTTTCAGTTTTTGGACGAAATTCCGGCTTTCAGGTGATAAACCCCTGAAACGGCATGCGCAGGGCGGCCCGGTGGACCATCTCAGAGAGTGTGATGATGTCGAACACCGGCCGGTTCAGCGCGGCCTGCAGCGCGTGGGCATAGGGCGGCAGGTCGGTGCATTCCAGCACGATCGGGCCGATCTCCGGGTTGCGGGCGATCATGCCCCTGGCGGCGGCCAGCAGTTCGGTCTCGACCTTGGCCAGATCCATCGCGGTGCGTTCATTGCGCAGGATCACGGTGGAGAATTCCTCCGCGTCATCCAGCCCCTGCACCGCCACCGGCGTGTTTTCAGCGCCAACGCCCCGCAAATGCGCCTCCGTCAGGCTGGCGGCGGAGGCGGTGATCACCCCCACCTTGCGTCCTGTCATCTGATGCGCCAGCGGCACCTGGATCAGCGAGGAGACAAACACCGGCACATTCACCGCTGCGGCGATCTCCTTCTGGAAAACCGCCAGAAACCCGCAGGAGCCGGTGATCGCCCGCACGCCCTTGGCCTCCAGCCGCTTGGCGGCTTCGATCAGCCGGTCCTTCATCTCGCCCGTGGGGTTGGCCAGCAGTTTCGGCACCGTGATCCCGTCCAGCATCTCGTAAAGCGTGGTGAAGGGCAGGCTGGAGGGGTTCTTGATGTGGCCGGGGGGTTTGGGGAAATAGCTCTCCAGCGCCAGAACGCCGATGGAGACGCCGCAGATGTTCTGCCCGCCGGGGTGGATGGTCATGCCTTGATCCTTTCATAGCGCCGCGCGCGGAACGGCGAGAGGTCTTCGTTCACCGGCGTGCCGCTGACGATATCCGCCACCAGCCGCCCGGTTTTCGGGGCCATCATCAGGCCATAGTGGCTGTGGCCGAAGGCGGCGATCAGATCGGGGAAGCCCTCGACCTCGCCAATGCAGGGCAGGCTGTCGGGCAGGCTGGGGCGCTGGCCGGACCAGGTGTCCATATCCTCCGCCCGCAGGTCCGGCAGCAGCGCGCGGGCCAGCCTCGCCAGCCCGTCCAGCCGTTTCCGGTTCAGCGGCTGATCGAGGCCCGCAAATTCGGCGGTGCCTGCCACCCGCAGCCCTTCCTCCATCGAGGAGGCCACGAATTTCATGTCCATATCCATGATCGAATTGTTCAGCGCGACGCCCGGATTCTTGAATGACACGTGGTAGCCGCGCTCGGATTCCATCGGGATCCTGATGCCCAAGGGTTTCAGCAGCTCGCCGGACCAGACGCCCATCGCCAGCACCAGCTTGGGCGTCCATTCCTGCCCTGCCTCGGTGGTATAGGTCCAGCCGCCGCTTTGGGCAGGCTGGATGCCCCGCACGGTTTGCTGCAGGATTTCCCCGCCCATCGACAGGAGTTTCCCGGCCAAGACGGTGCAGATGCGCCCCGGTGAGGTCGCCCGCGCCTGGCCCTTGATCAGGATCGCGGCCTGAAACTCCGGCGTCAGCGCCGGTTCCAGATCGCGCAGCGCTGCCGCGCCGATCCGTTCCATGTCTGCGCCGCGGTCGCCGCGCATCCGGTAGTCGACGGAGGTCAGATCCGCCGCGTCCGCGTTGCGGAAGGCGTGGACGTAATAGCTGTCCTGCACCAGATCCTCATGCCCGGTGCCGGCCAGATGCTGGCGGTACAGCTCGACGCAGTTGCGGTTCAGCGTGTCCATCGCGCCGGAGATCTGCTGAACCCGCCCTTCGCGCCCTTCCGACAGGAACCGCAGGCCCCAGGGCGCGACCTTGGGCAGGTAGCTTGGCTTTACCGTCACCGGCCCCAGCGGGTCCAGCAGCCAGCCCGGCACCTTCTTCCACAGGCCCGGCATGGATTGCGGCACCACCGACCAGGGCGAGATGATGCCGGCATTGCCGTAGGACGTCGCCTGGCCCGGTGCGTCCCGGTCGATCAGGCGGACACGGAGGCCCCTTTCTGCCAACGAAAGGGCCGAGCAGATGCCGACGATCCCGGCGCCCAGAACCGTCACATCGGGGGAGACGGGGGCGCTCATTGCGCCGCCCCCGCCTGAAGCTTGCGCTGCTGGCCCAGCTGCTGCAGCAGCACCGGCGCCATCACCGCAAGCGCCGCGATGTCGGAGCCGCCGGAGGGTGCCACCAGCAGCAGGCCCCCGACCGCCATCAGCAGCCGCCAGATACCGCCAAGCGGCGCCAGGAAATAAGCCGAGACAGCGGTGGCGATGGCAAAGACACCCGCCGCGCAGGTCAGGGTGACCTGGGTGAAGCTCAGCAGCGTGAAATGCTCCGGCAGAACGATCAGCATGGTGGGCGCGTAGACAAACACCATCGGCACCATCAGCTTGCCCAGCCCCAGGGTAAAGGCGTTGAGCCCGGTGCGGAATGGGTTGGAGCCCGCAATCCCCGCCGCCGCATAGGCCGAGGCGCAGACCGGCGGGGTGATCTCGGAAATCACACCGTAGTAGAGCACGAACATATGGGTGGCGAGCGGCGGCACGCCCAGCTGGCTGAGGGCAGGCGTCGCAACCGCCACAAGCATGATGTAAAGCGCGGTGGTCGGCAGGCCGGCCCCCATCAGGATACAGGCCATGGCGATCAGCACCAGCGACAGGAACTGCTGGATCGAGGGCTGGCTGAACGCCTCGATCGAGGTCCAGTCCAGGAACGGCGCAATCGCTGCCGCCATATCCGCCGCCCCGCCGGTGACCATGAAGCCGAGACGGAAGCCGACGCCGGTGGTGTTGATCACACCGACCACGATACCCACCGCGGCAGAGGCAGCGCCCACGGCCAGCGCGTATTGCACCCCGACATGGAAGCTGTCGAACAGGTCGCGGAAGCTCTGCCGCTCATTGCGGTGCAGGCAGCCGATGACGGTCAGCGCCGCCAGCATCCCGGCCATTACCGGCGTATACCCCTCGCCGGAATAGGGCGAGGCCTTCCAGAAAATGAAGGCGAGCAGCGCCAGCGGCACCAGCAGCGTGGCCGGTTTGTCAAAGGCGCAGAAGCCGACGACGATGCACAGGCTCAGGCCGACGAAGGCCGCCATGTTCGGCGAATAGCCCGAGAACAGCACCAGGAGGAGCGCGATCAGCGGAATAATGGTGTACCAGCCGTCCTTCCAGACCTGCAGGAACTTGGGCAGCTGTTCCTTGGGATAGGCCGTGAGGCCCAGCTTCTTGGCGGTGAAATGCACGATCGAGATCACCCCGATATAGTGCATCAGCGCCGGCACGATCGCCGCGATCACGATGGTGGTATAGGGCACCTCCAGATATTCAGCCATCAGGAAGGAGGCCGCGCCCATGATCGGCGGGGTGATCTGCCCGCCTGCCGAGGCCGCGGCCTCAACCCCGCCTGCGAAATGGCCGGGGTAGCCCATTTTCTTCATGTTGGGGATGGTCAGAGAGCCGGTGGAGACCGTGTTGGCAATCGACGAGCCGGAGATGGTGCCGAAAAAGGCCGAGGACACCACCGACACCTTGGCCGGCCCGCCGGTATAACGGCCAGCGAGCAGCATGGCGTTGTCGACAAAGAACTGCCCAAGCCCCATCCGCTGCGCCACCACGCCGAACAGCACAAAGTGGAACACCACGGTGGAAACCACCCACAGCGTCACGCCAAAGATGCCTTCGGACGGGAAATACATGTTGTTGACGAACTGCTGCCAGTTGACGCCGGGGTGCTTCAGGATCTGCGCGGGCATGTAGGGGCCGAACAGCGCATAGACCATGAACACCAGGATGATCAGCGGCAGCACAAAGCCGATGGTGCGGCGCGCGATCTCCAGCACCGTCAGGATCAGCACCGAGCCGAAGAACACATCCAGGCTGGACGGGTTGCCCTGCCGCAGCGCCTGTTCGGCAATGTCGAAGCCGAACATGCCGAAGCCGCGCCAGCTGACCCAGAGAAACAGCGCCGCCGCGATGCTGAGGCCGGTCAGCGCCCAGTCATAGAGCGGCACATTGCCGGGGCGCAGCGGATTGGATCCGCGCCAGTCCAGGCTGCGCGCGGTCCGGATCATGGGAAAGCCCACGAAAATGAACAGGAACAGGCCCGCCAGGTGAATGCCCATATGCACATGGTCCACCGGCGTGCCGAATCCGGCCGTCCACAGGTGATAGAGGGCAAAGACGATGCTGGCCCAATAGATGAACCCCGTCAGCTTGGGTCCGTTGTCGCGCGTGTTCAGAGCGGAGTCATACTGCTTCTCCAGCTCCTCCAGCGCCTTGGTGTCGAGATGGGTGTCCAGGGACATCGGGAAACTCCAGTTCCGGGGCTTCACCGGCAGGGTGCCGGGAAACGGAAAGCAGCAGCGAGGATCTCCTTGCAGCAGGTGTTTAAGCTTTCCGGTAATTCTTTGAAACAGAGGGCCAGGTTGCTTTGTGACACTGAGGGCAGCGCCTGACCCTGGGCGGGCGTGAAGCGCCCTCCCGTGGGGAGGGCGGGCGCTGCCCGGCGGTGCCGCCGGGCGGTTATTAAGTATTGAGATGCCGTGGAAAAGCGTTACTTCAGCATTCCGGCTTCGCGGTAGAAGCGCTCAGCCCCCGGATGCAGCGGCACGCCGATGCCCTCAACGCCGTCCAGCGCGGTTTCCAGCGTGATCGCCTTGCCCTTGGGGTGGCCGTTGTCCAAGAGCTTGCGGGCGGTGTCGGACCACATCGCCTTGGTGATCTGGTAAATCAGCTCTTCATCCATGCCGGCATTGGTGACCAGCATGCCGGAGACGGCGACGGTGTTCACGTCATAATCCACACCCGGATAGGTGCCCGCCGGAATGGTCGAGGGGATGTAATAGGGCACCGTGGTATTGGCCATCTTGACCTCTTCCTCGGACCAGTTGTGCAGCTCCATCCCCTTGGTGTTGTCGAGCTGGATCATCGCCGCAACCGGCGTCCCCGCGGCATAGAAATAGGCGTCCAGCTGGCCGTCGGCGATGCGTTCGGCGGACTGGGCGTTGTTCAGCTCGGCCTCGTCGATGTTATCGCGATTGACGCCGTGGTCGGCCAGGATCAGCTCCACCGCGATCTGGGTGCCGGAACCGGCCTGGGCGATGCCCACGCGCTTGCCCTTAAGATCCGCGAGGCTGTCCAGCGTGTGGCCCTCGGGCAGCACCAGGTGCAGATCCTCCGGAAACAGGTTGGCGATCACCCGCAGGTCGGGCTTGGCGTTGCCTTCGAACTTGCCCTTGCCGTGGTAGGCGAAATGCAGGGTCGCGGCGCCGGACAATCCTGCCTCCATCTGGCCTGCCTGAATGGCGTTCACGTTATGGGCAGAGGCGTTGGTCGACTGCGCCATCGCCACCAGGCCGGGCACGCCGCAGTTGCCGCCCTCGTCACAGGCGCGCGAGCCGGGCGGGTTGGAAATCGCGTTGGCGATGATGCCGCCGATCGGGAAATAGGTGCCGCCCGCGCCGCCGGTGCCGATGCGGAAAAAGGTCATGTCCTGCGCCACAGCAGTTCCGGTCAGCATGGTGCAGGCCAGCGCGGCCCCGGTCAGTGTCTTGATAAATCCCATTGTCTCTTCCCTTGGTTTTGGCTGCCGCGTTGCCCGGCAGCTCTCTCCTCCGATTTTTGCATCATGAGTAAGGAAACTCATAAGTACAAATTTAAAATTATACTGTATGTATAGATCGGATTGATGATGGGTTTGCGCCAAGGGGGCCGGAACATGAACTCTCACCAGCTAGCGGTCTTTCATGAGGTCATGAAGACCGGTTCGGTCAGCCAGGCGGCGCGCAACCTGCACCGCACCCAGCCCGCCATCAGCGCCGCCATCAAAACGCTGGAGGAGGAGCTGGGGCTGCCCCTGTTCCTGCGCGAAGGCCGCCGCCTGGTGCCGGTGCCCGAAGCGCAGTATCTGATGGCGGAGGCGACCGAGATCCTGTCGCGGATGGAGACCGCACAGCAGAACCTGGCCAACATGCGCGACCGGGTGCAGGGGTCGATCCGCATCGTGGCGATGCCGGGGCCGTCGACCTATCTGCTGCCGGAATTCATCAGCCGGTTCGTGGCCGGCAAGCCCGAGGTGCGGGTGACGCTGGCCACCCGGTCCTCGCCGCAGGTGCGCAGCCTGGTTGCCGCCAACAGCTTTGACATCGGGTTCTGCGACATGACCCGGTTCCGCGGCGACCGCAAACTCTATGCGGCGGAGGAACTGCCCAGCAATTGCCTCTGCGCCGTGCCGGCCGGCCATCCGCTGGCGCAGCAGGAGGTGATCAACGCGGCCCAGCTCAGCGGCCAGCCGATGGGCGCGCTGCAGCCGGACCACACCACCTATCAGGCCACCTCGCAGGCGTTTCAGGCCGCGGGCGCCGAATTCAACCTGCGCTATGACGCGCAGTATTTCCTGCCGCTGTTCCACTTTATCGCCGCCGGGCAGGCCTGTGCGGTGGTCGATGTGCTCAGCGCCGAAAGCTACCGCCGAAGCCACGCGGGCGAAGCGCGGATCCGCTTCCTGCCGTTTGAGCCGCAGATCCCCTTTGGCTATTCGATCCTGACCCCCAGCGAGCGGCCGCTGTCGCAGCTGGCCGCCAGCTTTGCCGCGGCCTGGCGCGAATATGTGACGGAAATCCTGGCGGCCTCCGCAAGGTAGGCGGATTTTTGGGAGAATCCTGGCTCCCGTCCCAACCGCACGCGTCATGACGGCGGGCGCTTAGTGCATAGAACTTAGAGGCTTATTTTCTAATAGAAGTTTAACCTTCACTTCTATCTACAGAATTGTATACAGTTATGAGTGCGAATCCTGGGCTGCGGCCCGGAGCAGGTTTTATGCAGGCTTTGGGAGGCCCCCCATGACAACCACTATGACTGGCGCCGAGGCGATGGTGCGCGCGCTTGAGGCGCATGGCGTCACCCATATCTTTGGCCTGTGCGGCGACACCACGCTGCCTTTCTACGATGCGATGAACCGGCTGGAGCATGGCATCACCCACGTGCTGACCCGTGATGAGCGCAGCGCGGCCTATATGGCCGACGGGTTTTCCCGCGTGACCGGGCGGGTGGGCGTTTGCGAGGGGCCGTCCGGCGGCGGCGCCACCTACATCCTGCCGGGGCTGATAGAGGCCAACGAAAGCTCTTACGCGGTGCTGGCAATCACCACCGATATTTCCGTCGGCTCCTACGGGAAATACCCGCTGACCGAGGTGAACCAGGAGGCTTTGATGGCGCCGCTGACTAAGTTCAACACGGTGATCAAGCGCGCCGACCATATTCCGCGCATGGTGCGCCAGGCGTTCCGGGCAATGACCACCGGCCGCTCCGGTGCCGCGCATCTGGGGCTGCCGTATGACATTCAGCACGACGAGGTTCCGGCCGGTGATATCTGGGGCGATCCCAGGCACCAAAGCTACCCCGCCTACCGCGCCGCGCCGGAACCGGGCGCGGCAGAGGCCGCCGCCGAGGCGATCCTTTCCGCCAAATCGCCGCTGATTGTCTGCGGCGGCGGCGTGGTGATTTCGGGCGCGATGGCGGAACTGGGCCGGCTCGCGTCCCGTCTCGACATCGCGGTGGGCACCTCGATTTCCGGCAAGGGGTCGCTGGCCGACACCCACCCGCAATCGCTGGGCGTTGTCGGCTCCAACGGCGGCACCGATGAAACCTGGGAGATGATGGAGGCTGCCGATCTGGTGGTGTTTCTGGGCTGCCGGGCGGGCTCCACCACCACATCGCGCTGGGAGGCGCCGAAGCCTGGCTGCCGCATTGTGCATATCGACAACGACCCGATGGTGATCGGCGCCAACTACCGCACCGAGGTGGGCGTGGCGGCCGACCTGAGGCTGGCGCTGGCGGCGATAAATGCCTACCTGGACGGGCGCCCGGGCGATCTGCCGGCGTTTGGTGCGGCTGCCAGAATCGCAGATATCAAACAGCGCAAGTTCGCCAGGTTCGAGGCGCTGGCGGCCAGCCAGACCGAACAGGTCCTGCCGGAGCAGATCATCCGCGCGCTGAACCACAACCTGCCTGATAATGCCATCGTAGTCTCGGACCCCGGCACCAGCTGCCCGTATTACAACGCCTACTCGCAGCAAAAGCACCCGGGCCGGCACTATATCACCAACCGCGCCCATGGGGCGCTGGGGTATGCGCTGTCCGCGTCTCTGGGCGCCTGGTTCGGGCGGCCTGACAGCAAGGTCGTGGGGCTGATGGGCGACGGGTCCTTCAACTTCACCTGCGGCGAGCTGGAAACCGTGGTGCGCTGCAACGCGCCGATCACCTATGTTGTGTTTTCCAACGCCAGCTTCGGCTGGATCAAGGCCAGCCAGCGCGATGATTGCGGCAAGCGCTACTATAATGTGGACTTCAACCGCACCAGCCACGCGGCGGTGGCCGAGGCATTCGGGGTCAAGGCCTGGCGGGTGGAGACGCCGGAGGATCTGGAGCAAGCCGTGCAGGAGGCCTTTGCCCATGACGGCCCAACCCTGATCGACGTGGCCTGCCAGGCGCTGGAAGAGGCCGCCGCGCCAGTGCGCCGCTGGATGGGATGATCCTCTGCAAGACCCTGCCTGCCGCCCGGCGGCACCGCCGGGCAGCGCCCGTCCGCCCCCATGGGCGGGCTCTTCGCTTCCGCCCGCGGACGGACGCTGCCCTCTTATCCGGGTTTCACTCCCCCGTTCCGCTGCTCCCGATTTGCTTTTCCCTGCTGGCTGGTTATCAATCCTGAAACCCGATATCAGGAAAGGCGCCCGCACATGGAAAACCCCACCGCCCCCAAACCCGGAGCCATGCTGCACCTGCGCGGCAATACGCTGTCCGAGGGCGATCCGGTGGCGCTGCCGCTGACGCAAAGCTCGATGTACCACCTGCCGGGCGACTGGAACGGCGGCCCCAGCTATGGCCGCGCGGACAACGCCACCTGGGAGCATCTGGAGCACGTGCTGGGGTATCTGGAGGATGCGCCGGCGCTGGCCTTCCCCTCCGGCATGGCGGCGATCTCGGCATCGCTGTTTGCAACGGTCAAGGCCGGCTCCCGGATCCTGATCCCGTCGGACGGCTATTACGTGACCCGGCGTCTCAGCGAACGCTTCCTGCAGCCTTTGGGGGTTGCGGTGGAGCAGCGCCCGACGGCCAGCTTCGCCGAAGGGGGATTTGAGGGGTTTGACGTTGTTTTTGCGGAAACCCCGTCCAACCCCGGGCTGGACCTCTGCGATCTGCGCGCGGTTTCGGAGGCGGTTCATGCGGCGGGCGGGCTGCTGATCGTGGACAACACCACTATGACCCCGCTGGGCCAGCGCCCGCTGGAGCTGGGCGCGGATGTGGTGGTGGCCTCCGACACCAAGGCGCCGGGCGGCCATTCGGATGTGCTGATGGGCCATCTGGCGACGCGCAACCAGGACGTGCTGCAGGCGGCGCGGGAGTGGCGGCTGTTCGGCGGCGGCATCCCCGGCCCGCAGGAGGCTTGGCTGGCGCACCGCGGGCTGGAGACGCTGGACGTGCGGTTCGACCGGATGTGCAGCACCGCCGAGCTGCTGGCCGAACGGCTGGCCGCGCATCCGCGGGTGCAAAAGATCCGCTTTCCGGGGCTGAAATCCGATCCATCGCACGCGCTGGCGAAACAGCAGATGGCGCGGTTCGGCTTCCTGATGTCGATCACGCTGGGCAGCGCGGACCAGGCCGATGCCTTCATCAACAGCTGCCCGCTGATCCGCTCCGCTACGTCGTTCGGCGGCGTCCACACCTCGGCGGAGCGCCGCGCCCGCTGGGGCGATGCCGTGGCGCCGGGGTTTGTGCGGATTTCCGTCGGCACCGAACCGGCGGAGGAGTTGTGGAGCGCCATGGCAGCTTCGCTGGAGGCGTTGCAGGGCTAGGGCCGCAAGAGTTTCCCGCCGCTGTCCCTGCTGGGGGACAGGCGCGGAAAACAGTCTTAGGTCAGCGCCTGATACAGCGACATCAGCCAGCTGGCGGCCGCCTTCACCTCCTCCCGCTGGCCCGCGCGGTCGTTGATCACCAAGTAGTGCGAGCGGCGTTTCGGCAGCTTGAAGGCGGCGGGGGCGATGACCAGCCCCTGGTCCAGATACTGCTTGGCAAAGCTTTCCAGCACCATCGTCACCCCATGGCCTGCCGCCACCGTCTGCAGCGCCAGCAGCGAGGAATCGGCCTTGAGCCAGTCAGTGGTGACCTGCAGCGTCAGCCCGTGCAGATCCGCCAGGCGGCCCCAGTCGGTTTCGGAGCCGATGATCTGCACCACATCGGCGCGGGCCAGATCCTCAATGGACGGCGCGCCGCCAAGGGCGGCGGCATAGGCCGGGCTGCACACCGGAATGGCGCTTTCGTGGCCCAGATGCAGGATCTGCGCCTCCTGCCAGTCGCCGGAGCCATAGCGGATGTCGATGTCCAGCGCCTCCTCGTCAAAGCGGCTGGCCCAGACCGTGGTGGAGAGCTGCACGAAGATGTCCGGGTGTTCGGCCCGAAACCGGGCCAGCTGCGGCGCGATCACCAGGGCGGCGCAAGAGATCGTCGCGCGCAGCCGCACCACGCGCTTGCGCTTGCTGCTGAACAGGCCGGTGGTGGCGCGCTGCATATCGTCAAAGGATTTGCGGATCGGCTGGGCATAGGCCTGGCCGGTGTCGGTCAGCGCGACGCCGCGGGGCAGGCGTTTGAACAGCCGGGTGTTCAGGTGCTGTTCCAAGAGCCGGATCTGCTGGCTGACGGCGGCGGGGGTCAGCCCCAGCTCTGCCGCCGCGGCGGAAAAACTGCTGAGCCGCGCGGCGGCCTCAAAGGCTTTGAGCCAGGTGACATGGGGCAGGGTGATCATGCATACCTTTAAGCAGAATTACCCCTTAGGGGCAAAACACATTGTTTGATTTGCGCCTGAGGCGCTGTGCAAGGTCTTTGCACGACACAGAATGCGGGCTGGCCATGGCGCGAACATTTGACTTCATCATCGTCGGGGCCGGCTCGGCAGGCTGTGTGCTGGCGGACAGGCTGACGGCCGGCGGCCGCCACAAGGTGCTGCTGATCGAGGCGGGCGGCACCGACCGGCGGGTCTGGATCAGGATCCCGGTGGGGTACGGATTTACCTTCTCGGATCCCAAGGTGAACTGGCGCTATTCGGCTGCGGCGGATCCAGGGCTGAACGGGCGCGCGGCGTATTGGCCGCGGGGCAAGGTGCTGGGCGGCTCCAGCTCCATCAACGCGATGGCCTATGTGCGCGGGCTGCCGCATGATTTCGACGATTGGGAGGCTGCGGGCGCCGCGGGCTGGGGCTGGGAGGCTGTGCGCGCCAGCTATGACGCGCTGGAGAGCACCGACGAGTGGCACGCGGGCCGCCGCCGGCTGCGCGGGACGGGGCCGGTGCGGGTCACCGACCTCAGCGAGCGGATGCATCCCTTTGCCCGCAACTTCCTCGCCGCCGGGCAGGACATGGGCTGGCCGGTTCTTCAGGACATGAACGCCGCGGCGGATGCCGGGGCCAACACCCTGTCCGGCGAGGGCCTGGGGTATGTCCGCAGCACGGTGAAGGCCGGGCGGCGCTGGTCCTCGGCGGATGCGTTCCTGCGGCCCGCGATGAAGCGCGGCAACCTGACGGTGGTCAGCGGCGCGCTGGTGGAAAAGGTGCTGACCGCGGGCGGGCGCGCCACTGGCGTGGCCTACCGGGTGAAGGGCCAGACGCAGCTGGCCGCGGCAGCGCGGGAGGTGATCCTGAGCGCGGGCGCGGTGAACTCTCCGCAGCTGCTGCAGCTGTCGGGGATCGGACCGGCGGCGCTGCTGCAGCGGCATGGGATCGCGGTGAAGCATGACCTGCCGCAGGTGGGGCAGGGGCTGCAGGACCATCTGGCGGTGTCGCATTACTTCTGGGCCAATACCGCGACGCTGAACAGCAGGCTCGGCAGTTTCGCCGGGCAGGTGAAGGCCGGGCTGCAATACGTGCTGACCCGCAAGGGCCCGCTGAGCGTGCCGGTCAACCAGTGCAGCGGCTTTGTCCGCACCGCGGGCGCGGCGCTGCCGGATGTTCAGGTCTACTGCAACCCGGCGTCTTATTCGACGCAGGCAAACGGCAAGCCGCAGATCGACCGGGACAACGGCTTCCTTCTGTGCGTGCAGCCAAGCCGCCCGGTCAGCCGCGGGCAGATCACTATCCGCTCCGCTGACCCTGCGCAGGCGCCGCTGATCGAGCCGAATTCGCTGTCGGCGGAGGAGGACAAGGTCACAGCGGTGCGTGCCAGCCGCCTTCTGCAGGCGCTGGCCGCCACCCCCGCCATCGAACGGGTGACGCGGGAGCGGCGCGATCCGGATATCCTGCACATGGATGATGCGGCGCTGCTGGAAAACTTCCGCGAGCACGCAGGCAGCGTGTTTCATGCCTCCTGCACCTGCCGGATGGGGCATACTGCGGCGGATTCGGTGCTGGATGCGCGGCTCAGGGTGCATGGGATGGCGGGGCTGCGGGTGATTGACGCCTCGGCCTTTCCGAATGTGACCTCCGGCAACACCAACGCGCCCGCGATGATGCTGGCCGCGCGCGGGGCGCAGATGGTGCTGGACGACAATGAAGACAGGGCCTTGGCGGCTGAATGACAGGGATGCACAGATGAAACTCGACACCATCGAAACCTTTGTGTTCGGCAACCCGCCGCCGCGCCACGGCGGGCGCTATTTCATCTTTGTGCGCCTGACCACCGCCTGCGGCATCACCGGCGTGGGAGAGATTTATAACGCGACCTTCGGCCCGGACTTGTGCTGCGCGATGGCTGAGGAGATGTTTGCCCGCCAGTTTGAAGGCTGCGATCCGCACCATATCGAGAAGCTGTGGCGCAAATCCTATGGCGCGGGCTATACCATGCGGCCCGACGTGACGGTGATGGGGGTCTTAAGCGGTCTGGAAATGGCCTGCTGGGACATCATCGGCAAGGCCGCGGGCAAACCGGTCTATGAGCTGATGGGCGGCCAGGTGCATGAGCGGCTGCGCAGCTACACCTATTTGTACCCGGCTGAGGGCGACGTGTACCCGGACCCGGACACGCCCAACGTCTACAACGACCCCGATCTGGCGGCGGAGGCGGCCCTGATACAAGTGGAGAAAGGTTTCACCGCGGTGAAGTTCGATCCCGCAGGCCCCTATACCATCTATGACGGCCACCAGCCGCGGCTGGAGGATCTGGAGCGCAGCGAGATGTTCGTCAAACGCATCCGCGAGGCGGTCGGCACCCGCGCGGACCTCTTGTTCGGCACCCATGGGCAGTTCACCGTCTCCGGTGCCAAGCGGCTGGCGCGGCGGCTGGAACCCTATGAGCCGTTGTGGTTCGAGGAACCGGTGCCGCCGGAGAACCCCGCCGATATGGCGGAGGTGGCGCGGTTTACCTCTATTCCGGTCTCCACCGGCGAGCGGCTTTGCACCAAGCATGAGTTCGCCCGCGTGCTGGAGGCCGGGGCGGCCTCGATCCTGCAGATGGATCTGGGGCGGGTCGGCGGCCTCTTGGAAGCCAAAAAGATCGCCTCCATGGCTGAGACGCGGCAGGCTCAGATCGCGCCGCATCTTTATTGCGGGCCCGTGGTGGCGGCGGCGAACATCCAGATCGCAACCTGCAGCCCGAATTTCCTGATCCTCGAAAGCATCGGCACCTTCGAAGGCCCCTATATGTCCTGCCTCAAATCCGCGATCACCTGGGAGGACGGTTATGTGATCCCCTCCCGCGAACCGGGCCTGGGGGTGGAGCTGGACGACGCGGCCATCGCCGCCAGCCCCTATACCGGCAGCAAGCTGCATCTGGAGCTGGCGCAGGAGCCGGTGGTTCCGTAAGCGCGGCGCATGTCCCGCTGCACGCGGCGCCCGGACCGGGACAGGGAGGGCCGCCGGGCGGCCCCCGCCTGGTTCAGATCCCGGATTTCACCTTGGTCCAGGCGCGGGTGCGCTGGCGCAGAGCCTTGCCGCCCAGGCTTTTGTCCGGGAACAGGCGGGCCAGGGTGGCCGCGTCGGGGTAGATCCCCGGATCGGACAGGATCTCCGGCAGCACATGCGCGTCCGCTGCGGAGTTGGCATTGGCAAAGAAAACGGTGTTGGACACCTCGGCTATCACCTCGGGCCGCAGCATGTAGTCGATGAACGCATAGGCCGCATCCGGATTGGCGGCATCTTTCGGGATCGCCATCAGGTCGATCCACATCAGCGTGCCCTCCTTGGGGATCGCGTAGCGGATTTCGACGCCGTTTCCGGCCTCCATCGCGCGGGCCTGGGCAAGCCCTGCGTCGCCGGAATACATCACCGCCAGGCACAGGTTGCCGACCGGCAGATCGGTGGCGGGCTTCTGGTTGCTGAAATAGCTGATGTTCTGCGCCGCCGCGGCAAGCAGGTCCTGCGCCCGGGCGATCTCTGCCTTGTCCTCGGTATAGGGGTCGGCGCCAAGATAGTTCAGGGTGACCGCCAGCATCTCAACCGGCGAATCGAGCACAGCGATGCCGCAGTCCTTCAGCTTGGAGGCATAGTCCGGGTTGAACAGCAGGTCCCAGCTGGCGGCAGGCAACTCCCCCAGCCGGTCAGCGGCCTGCGCCGCGTTGTAGGCAAGGCCGATGGTGCCCCAGGTGTACGGCACGCCCAGTTCGCGCCCGCCCGGCACCTGATCGAGCGAGGCCAGGATCTCCGGTCGCAGGTTGCCGTAGTTTGCCAGCCGCGAGGGGTCAATCGGATGCAGCGCCCCCGCCTGCAGCTGCCGTTCGGCGTTGGAGGCGGCAGGGAAGACCACGTCATAACCTGAGCCGCCTGCCAGCATCTTGGTCTCCAGCACCTCGTTGCTGTCGAAGTAATCCAGCGTCACCTTGGCGCCGGTGGCGGCCTCATACCCGGAAATGGTGGTTTCGCCGAAATAGTCCGCCCAGTTGTAGATCGCCAGATCGCCGGCAGAGGCTGGCGCCGCCAGGGCGGCGGCCAGCAAGGTTGCAGTCATGATAGTGTTATTGATCATTGTTTCCTCCCTGTTGCGCGCTGCCTCAGCGCTGGCCGGAAGGTCCGGCAGCGTAGAGGCAGAGCAGGTCGTTGGCGATGGTGGCCGCCGCGATGGCGGTGATTTCGGAGATGTCATAGGCCGGGGCGACCTCCACCACGTCCATGCCCGCCACATCAATGCCCGCCAGGCCGCGGAGGATCTCCTGCGCCTGATAGGGGCTGAGGCCGCCGATAACAGGCGTGCCGGTGCCGGGGGCAGAGGCCGGTTCCAGCGCGTCGATGTCGAAGGTGACATAGGTCTTGTGAGCGCCAACAATGCCGCGGATCTTCTGCGCCACCGCTTCCGGCCCTGTCTTCTGCACCTCGATGGCGTCGATGATGTTCATCCCCATCGGATCGGGGTTGTGGGTGCGGATGCCGACCTGGACAGACCGGGCCGGATCCACCAGCCCCTCGCGGATCGCGTGCCACAGCATGGTGCCGTGGTCGATGCGGCCTTCCTCGTCCGCCCAGGTGTCGGAATGGGCGTCGAACTGGATCAGGCTCAGCGGCCCGTGCTTCTCCGCGTGCGCCTTGAGCAGCGGATAGGTGATGAAGTGGTCGCCGCCGATCGACAGCAGCGCGGTATCCGTGGCCAGCACATCCCGCGCCGCCTGGGCGATCTGCGCAGGCACCTTGTGCGGATAGCCATAGTCGAACTCGCAATCGCCGTAATCGACCACCCGCAGCGCCTCATAGGGGTCGGCCTCCCACGGCCAGGGTTTCGACCAGGCGATATGGCTGGACCCCGAGCGCACCGCCCGCGGTCCCAGCCGGGTGCCGGAGCGGCTGGACACCGACAGGTCAAACGGCACGCCCATCACCGCAACATCCGCGCCGCTGAGGTCGCGGGTATAGCGGCGGCGCATGAAGCTGAGCGCACCGGCATAGCTGGCCTCGGCAACCACCCCGCGGTCGCTCTCGCGGGTAAAGGCCAGGTCGCCCTGCACGGGGTTCACGCTGGAGGTATTGGACATCTAAGGCTCCGTCACATTGAAAATCTGAGTGAGCCCAGTTTGAATTGTGCGCTTATGCCGGTAAACTCAGCAATAGATGTATATCCTTAGGTGTAGATGAGCACAGAAACCAGATACCCGCCGCTGCCTTCTTCATGGGCGGATGCGATGGCCGCCCTGGCCGGGACGGCCGGCACCGAGCGTTTTCCCGGCGCGCTGCGGCAGATCCTTGGCCAATGCTGCAGTTTCGACTCGATGATCATCTCGCGGTATGACGGCGCGCGGCCGCCGGTGTCGCTGTATCAGGATCTGGATGAGCTGCAGGCGGCGATCACGGTGGAATTCTACGCCAGCGGCCCCTACCTGCTGGATCCGCTGTATCAGGCCTGCCGCAATGGCTGCGCGCCGGGCGCCTACCGGCTGTTGGATCTGGCGCCAGAGGCCTTTTACCGCTCGGAATACTACCGCGCCTTTTACCGCAAGATAAATATCAGCGACGAAATCGGCGTTCTCGTGCAGGACGGGCCGGAGCGCTGGTTCATCGTCTCGCTGGCCCGTTTTGCCCGCCAGCAGCGGTTCGAACCCGCGGACACGGACCGGCTGAACGCGGTGTTCAAGGTGATCACCGCCGCGGTCCGGCGGCAGTGGGGGCAGGCGGAGACCGCGGTGCAGGGGGGCCGCAGGACGGCTGGGAAGACCGGATGCAGACCTTTGGCGCCGGCGTCCTCAGCCCGCGCGAGCAGGAGGTTGTGCAGCTGATCCTGCAAGGGCACTCGACCCCTTCGGCTGCGGCCTACTTGGGCATCGCCGAGGGCACGGTCAAGGTCCACCGCCATCATGCCTACTCCAAGCTGGGGATCTCCTCGCAGGCTGAACTGTTTTCGATGGCGACCCGGCATCTGGCGGCAGGGTAGTGCCCTTGGAAGGGGTGCTGTGCCGGCGGCCGCAGACGGTGCGTTGCACGCTTCAATACGCGCATTCAAAGCCGGTCAGGACGTCTGACGTTTTGACGGGAATCTGTGCGGGTTAGCGGAACCATCAGCACACATCCGGTCAGTTTCCAATTTTCCTGTTGACCAAACCCACAGATTCGCGAAATCTGCCCGATAAGCAGGAAGGGCCAGCGCCCGCGGGGCTGCTGCGGTCTGGCGGCGGATTAACCCGGTGCAGGCACCGCCTCCGGTACCCTTGCCGCCGCAGGCAGCCCAGCCCTCCCCCCTGCGGTTCACCGGGCAGAAAAACACAAGAAGGGCGCCAAAAACGATGCCGATGTCCCCGTACCACACTGAGCGCTGCCCGCGGGCCGCCGGAAACGCCACCCGCACTGCTGGCGCAGGTCAAAGAGTAACGTAATGGCGATCCTGACCTTTCTGATCAGCCTCGCGGGCGCGACGATGCTGCTGCTTTACGCGGTGCGGATGGTGCGCACCGGGATCGAGCGCAGCTATGGCGCCTCGTTCCAGCGGCTGCTGACCGGGCGGCAGAGCCATCTGCAGGCCGGCATGATGGGGCTGACCCTCGCCATCGTGCTGCAAAGCTCGGCGGCGGTGGCGCTGCTTGCGTCGGGGTTTGCCGCCAGCGGCTACCTCGCCTTCCCCACCGGGCTGGCGATTGTGCTGGGCGGCGATCTCGGCTCGGCGCTGATCATCCAGATCCTGTCGTTCAAGCTCGACTGGCTGGTGCCCATGCTCTTGGCGGCAGGCGGCTACCTGTTCGTCAAGACCGAGGCCAAGAAGGCGCGCCAGCTGGGGCGGATCCTGATGGGGGTGGCCTTCATCCTGATATCGCTCAGGTTTCTGCGCGAGGCGATGGATCCGATCCGCGACAGCGCCTTTCTGCCCGCCATCGCAGGCTATCTGGCGCGCGACTATATCACCGCCTTCCTGGTCGGCGGCGCGCTGGCCTTCGTGATGCATTCCAGCGTTGCGGCGATCCTGATGTGCGTCACCCTGGTGCAGATCGGCGCGCTCCCCTTTGCCGCCGGGCTGTCGCTGGTCTTGGGGGCGAATTTCGGCTCCGCCTTCATTCCGGTCTGGCTCAGCCGCGGCATGGACCTGCAGGCGCGGCGCATTCCCTATGCCAACCTCGCCCTGCGCGGCACCTGGGCGGTGATCTGCCTGTTCGGCGCCAATCTGGCGCTGCGCCAGGGCTGGCTCGGCGATCCGCAGGGCGGCCAGATGCTGGTCAGCGCGCATCTCGCCTTCAACGCCGCGCTGCTGCTGCTGGCGCTGCCGCTCTGCACGCCGCTGGGCGGTGTCTTTGCGCGGCTGTTCCCGGATCCGGCGGCGCCCCCGGCGCAGCCGCCGGGGCGGCCGGTCAGCGCGCTGAAGCAGGGCCGCTACGGCGCGCCCGCGCAGGCGGTGGGCAACCTCACCCGCGAGCTGTTGCGGATGGCAGATCAGGTTGGCGCCATGTTCCGCCCGGTGCTGGAACTGTACGAGAGCGGCAGCAAGGAGCAGATCCGCGCGGTGCAGCAGATGGACGCGGAGGTGAACGCCTGCCTCGCCGGCATCCGCCAGTATGTCGCGGCGATCCCGGCGGAGGCGTTCAGCAAGGACCAGCTGAAGACCGCCCGCAGCCTGATGGAATACGCCATCCGGCTGGAGACCGCGGGCGATGTGGTGGCCCGCCGCCTGACGGTGCTGGCCGGGGAGATGCGCAAGAAGGAGCTGCGGTTTTCCCGCGACGGCTGGCTGGAGATCACCCGCATGCATGAGGCGATCCTGGCCAATCTGCAGCTGGCCTCCAACGTGCTGATTTCCGATGACCTGGAGAGCGCGCGGCTTCTGAGCCTGGAGAAGACCGAGCTGAAGCGGATGGAGCGCGACAGCCGCAAGCGCCACCTGCGGCGGCTGCAGAGCGGCGGGCGGGAGAGTTTCGACACCTCCGACATCCACCTGGAGACCCTGCGCGCCCTGCGCGAGTTCAACAGCCACATCGCCGCGGTGGCCTATCCGGTGCTCTACCGCAACGGCCAGCTGCTGGAGACGCGGCTGATCGAGGATCTGCCTGATCAGAACGATGAAGGTTTGGAGGAACCCGCCCGCTGACCGCATCGGGACAAGATGCCTTGACCCGGGACTTTGCCAAACCTTTTGCGGAAAAGTTCTGCCCGGCCCGCAGCGGCACCTTCTGACCCGGACCCTTCAGAGAAGCACGCTGCCGGACAAATCCGGAAGATCCTCCTTGTCCGGGGTTTCCAGATAGTTCCGCACGGTCGGGTCGATCCGCGGGCTGCGCACCGGGTAAACGCCGCAGGCCGCAATCGCCTCGCGCGCCGAGACCCGTTCGTCCAGCCGCTTCCAGATTGTCCGCGCCGCATAGGGGCGGGGAAACGGCCGCCAGGCCAGCCCCATGGTCATGCCGCGCAGGTACTTCAGCTGCTGGCGGTGGGCCGAGAACAGGATAGTCTGCGCCACGCTGCCCTCATGGGCGCGCTCGTGCTCGGTGATGAACAGACGGTTGCCGCGCATCGCCACCAGCCCCCGGTAGCGCGAGATCTGCCGGATGCTCTGTTCCGGATCATGAGCGACTTCCAGTGAGCGGGACAGGATCAGCCCGTCCTTTTCAATGAACCGGGCCAGCGCGCAAAAGATGCCTTCGCCCCAGGAGGGGGTGTGGAAATAGGCGTGGTAGAAGCCCAGGTAGCGTTTCAAATTGCGCTGCTGGCCGCGAAAGGGAGCCAGGAATTCCTCGCCCGGGCTGTGCGGGGCGGGACCGGCGGCTTCGGCAAGGCGGGCCTCGAAATCCGCGCTGGCGGCGAACAGCTGCGATTCCGGGATCGCAAAGTAGCGGGCGATCCGGCGCAGGTTGTGCGCGGAAGGCAGGCTGCTGCCGCTGAGGTAGCGGTTGAATTGCTGGCGGTTGAGGCCGATCTCGCGGCAGATCTGCGCGATGCTGCCATGCTCGGCGCAGAGAGAGCGCAGGTTTTCAGAAAAATTGCCGGACAAGGGTCAGTTTCCTTCGCGTTCTGACGCGGGTGCAGATCATTCCGCGTCAATCCGCGCATGTTTGCACAGTTTTGAATCCGGCGAAACCGGCGTTTCTGAAAGCAAGCCGCGCGGGGTTTGGAAATCCGCTTGGCCGGCCGGGAGGGCTGGAGCGGGCAGGCGGCAGACAGAGCGGCCGGGGAAGCCCCCTGCCGGCGGGCTTCAAAGATCTGATCCAAGGGAGGACACCATGAAGATCGAATGGACCAAGACGGCACTGGGGCGCCGCGGATTTCTGAAAGGGGCCACGGCGCTGGGGGCGGCAGCCGTCTTGCCGGCCGGCCTGGGCAGCCGCGCGCTGGCGGCGGAGGGCGGCACCCTGCGGGTGCGCTCCTACGGCGACATGCAAAGCATCGACCCGGCGTTTTCCAAGGGCGTGATCGACGAGGAGATCCACGCCGCGATCTACAACAAGCTGATCCAGTACAAGCCGGGCCGCGAATGGGACTGGCAGATGGATGCCGCCGCGATGATCGAGCAGGGCGACGAGACCCACATCAAGTTCGCGCTGCGCGACGACATCGGCTTTACGGGCGGCTTCGGCGCAATGACCGCCGAGGACGTGAAGTTCAGCTTTGAACGGATCGTGGATGAGGCCACCGACAGCCCCAACAAACCCGACATGGGTCCGCTGAGCCATGTCGAGGTGACCGGCGAGCGCGAAGGCACCATCGTGCTGAAGGAGCCCTTCGCACCGCTGTGGTCCATCGCGCTGCCCTATATCACCGGCAACATCGTGTCGAAAAAGGCCTGGGAGGCTGCGGGCGGCAAGGCAACCACCGATCCGCTGGCGGAATCCGGCCCTTACCTGCGCGCAAGCTGGTCGCCCAAGGAAAAGACCGTCCTGAAGCGCAACCCGGACTGGAAGGGCGAGGCGCCCGCCTGGGACACCATCGAGATCCTGCCGATCGACGATGAGAACACCGCCGAGATCGCCTTTGAAGCCGGGGAGCTGGACTTTACCCGCGTGTCGCTCGGCTCGGTTCAGCGTTACCGCGATGGGGTGCCGAACGGCGGCACGCTGCTGGAATACCCGTCGCTGTATTACACCTGGCTCGGCATGAACCTGGATCACCCCAAGCTGCAGAACCCGAAACTGCGCCAGGCGATTCAGCACGCCATCGACGTGCCCTCGGTCCTGGAGGCTGCCTATTTCGGCGCCGCGGAGCCCTCGACCGGCATTATTGCACCGGGCCTGGCGGGCCACCGTCCGCAATCGCTGGTGCCGCCGCAGGCGGATTTCGCCAAAGCCGCGGACCTGCTGGCGCAATCGGGTGAAGCCAACGTCACCCTGAAGCTCGACACGCTGAACAAGACCACCTTCACCACCGCGGCGCAGGTGATCCAGGCGACGCTGGCGCAGATCGGCATCACGGTAGAGGTCAACGTGCTGGAATCCGGGGCCTTCTGGGCCAGTGCCGACAATGAGGACCTGCAGCTGGTGCTGAACCGCTATTCGATGACCCCGGATCCCTACTACGCGACCTCCTGGTTCACCACCGAGCAGGTGGGCCACTGGAACTGGGAACAGTTCAGCAGCCCGGAATTCGACAAGATCCACGCCGAGGCCGCGCAGCTGACCGATCCGGCCAAGCGGGATGAGATGTACCGGCGCGCACAGGACCTGATGGAGGAGAGCGGCGCCTACCGCTTCCTGACCCATGAGGCGACGCCGGTGGTCCACTCGGCGGGTGTGGTGCCGGCGCTGCGGCCCGACGGGCTGGCGCTGCTGCGCTACTTCGGCAAGGCCTGATCCTCCCCTCAGGCCCGGTCCTCCCCCCGGGCCTGATCTGGCACGGCTGCAATATGCGGCGCAGCCGTGCCGTTTTCCTCCGCACCGCGAAACCAAGGGAGCCATGCGGCCATGTTACTCTATGCAATCCGGCGGTTCGGGCTGGCACTGCTGATCCTGATCGTGGCGGTCACTGTCATGTTCCTGATGATCCGCGCGGTGCCCGGCGATCCGGTCCAGATCATGCTGGGCCCGCGCGCCACGCCAGAGCTGCAGGCGCGGCTGACGGCGGAACTGGCGCTGGACCAGCCGGTCTGGAAACAGCTGCTGATCTTCTATGGCAACCTGATGCGGGGCGATCTGGGGATCGACGTGTTCTCGGGCCGCTCGGTGACGGCGATTGTGTTCGATCAGCTGCCGCACACGCTGGCGCTGATCTTTGCCTCGATCCTGTGGTCGGCGCTGCTGGGCATCGGCCTGGGCGCCTATGCCGCGGCGCATCCCAACACGCTGATCGACCGCATCGCCGCCGCCATCTCTGTCAGTTTCGTGGCCGCGCCCGCCTTTGTGGTCGCGCTGCTGTCCCTTCTGATCTTCGCGGTGCACCTGCAGTGGTTCCCGGCCATTGGCGCGGGCGAAGGCTTCTGGGGCCGCCTGGACCATCTGGTGCTGCCGGCCTTTGCCATCGGCCTCAGCTGGGTCGGATACATCGCCCGGCTGGTGCGCGCCTCGATGCTGGAGGTGATGGGCGAAAGCCACATCCGAACCGCCCGCGCCTTTGGCATCAGCGAGCGCCGCGTGGTGGTGGTCTATGCGCTGCGCATCGCCATCCTGCCGGTGGTCACAGTGATCGGCGTCGGCATGGGATTCCTGCTCAGCTCCGCCGTCTTTGCCGAGATCGTCTTTGCCCGCCCCGGCCTGGGCAAGCTGGTGATCGACAGCATCACCACCCGCAACTACCCGATCGTGATGGGATCGGTGCTGATCTCGACCGGCCTGTTCGTGGCGTCCACCGCGCTGGCCGATCTGATCAACGCCTGGCTCGATCCCCGCGCCCGCACGGCAACTTAAGGAGGGCGTGAGATATGGCAAAATCCCGTTCCGAACTGGGCCAGATCATCCATGGTGTCGCCCGCGACCCGCTGGGGCTGATGGGTCTGATCATTGTCGGCACCATCGTGTTCTGTGCCGTCTTTGCCGTCTGGATTGTTCCTTACGATCCGGTGGCGATGAACATCAAGGACCGCCTGCAAGAGCCGTCCGCAACTTACCTGCTGGGCACCGACCAGTTGGGCCGCGATACCTTTTCGCGCGTCATCATGGGCGGCCAGGTGGCGCTGAAAGTGGCGCTGCCCGCGGTCTTCGGCGCCATGGCCATCGGCCTGACGCTGGGCATGATCGCGGGCTACGGGCCGAAGTGGCTCGACAATTTCCTGATGCTCCTCTTTGACACCATACGCTCCTTCCCGACCGTGATGTTCGCGCTGGCGGTGGTGGCGCTGGTGGGGCCGAGCCTGCAGACGGTGGTGTTCGTGGTGATGGCAACCTCGATCCCGACATATGGCCGGGTGGCGCGGACCCAGACACTCACCCTGCGCAATTCAGAGTTCATTCTGGCCGAACGCTCCATGGGGGCCAGCATGGCGCGTATCCTGGGCGTGCACATGCTGCCCAATATTATCGGCGTGCTGGCGGTGCTGGCGGCGATGGACATTCCCACCGTGATCGCGCTGGAGGCCGGGCTGTCCTTCCTCGGCCTCGGGGTGAAACCGCCCACTCCCAGCTGGGGCGCGCTGCTGAAAGACGGCTATTCGCTGATCCGCCAGACCCCCTGGCTGGTGGTGGGCGGCGGGCTGCCGATCATCCTGGCAACGCTGGGCTTCACCTTCCTGGGCGAGTCCTTGCGCGATGTGGTTGACCCGAAACTGAGGAAACAGCGATGAGCGACACCCTGCTGGAGATCGACCGCCTCAGCGTCGATTATGAGACCGCCCGCGGCGACCTGCGCGCTTTACGCGATATCTCCTTTGACGTCCGCAAGGGCGAGATTGTCGGGATCGTCGGTGAATCGGGCTGCGGCAAGTCCACCCTGATCTCGTCCATTCTGCGGCTGACCGCGCCGAACACCCGGTTCCGCCAGGGCGAGGTGCGCTTCAAGGGCGAAGACCTGCTGCAACTGCCGGAGCGCAAGATGCGGGCCTTGCGCGGCGCCGATATTTCCATCGTGTTCCAGGACCCGATGCAGACCCACAACCCGGTGCTGTCCATCGGCCAGCAGATGCTGGACATTCAGCACCGCTCCAAGGCGTCCAGGGCCGAAAAGCGCGCCCGCGCTGCGCAGATGCTGGGTGCCGTCGGCATCCCGGACCCTGAGGCGCGTCTCGACCAGTTCCCGCATGAATTCTCGGGCGGTATGCGCCAGCGCATCGCCATCGCCATGGCGCTGATGTCGGAACCGGACCTGCTGATCGCGGATGAGCCGACCACGGCGCTGGATGCCACGCTGGAGGTGCAGATCATCGAGCGCCTGCAGGAACTGCAGCAGCAGTTCAACTGCGCCATCCTGTTCATCTCGCACCACCTAGGGGTGATTGCAGAACTCTGCGACCGGGTGGTGGTGATGTATGCGGGCGCCCTGGTCGAAAGCGGCGAGGTGCGCGAGATCTTCCACGATCCCAAGCACCCCTACACCCGCCGCCTGATCGACTGCGACCCGGGCCACATCAAGGAACGCGCCCGCGTCCTGCCCACCATCCCGGGCGAGGTGCCGGACCTGGCCAACCTGCCCGGCGGCTGCATCTTCCGCGACCGCTGCAACCAAGCGATGCCGCGCTGCGCCGCTGAGGTGCCGCCGCTGACACAACTGAAAGACGGCCACCACGCCGCCTGCTGGCTGAACCACAAGGAGGCCGCAGAATGAGCCTGCTGGACGTCAAAGACCTCAGGACCAGTTATGGCCAGGTCAATGTGCTGGCCGGTGTCAGTTTCACCGTTGAGCCGGGCGAAACTTATGCGCTGGTAGGTGAGAGCGGCTCCGGCAAGACCACGGTGATCCGCGCGATTGCCGGTCTGGCACCGGCGCAGGAGGGTTCCGTCAAATTCGAGGGGCGGGAAATCCGCGGCGCCTCGGAGCGGGAAATGCGCCCCTTGCGCAAGGACATCGCGATGATGTTCCAGGATCCGGTCGGCTCGCTGTCGCCGCGCCTCACGATCCGGAGCCTGATCACCGAACCCTACCGCATCCAGGGCATGAAGGACCGCGATCTGGACGCCGAGGCCAAGCGCCTTCTGGAGATGGTGAACCTGCCTGCGCATTTCGCAGACCGCTATCCTTACCAGTTGTCGGGCGGGCAGGCGCGGCGGGTGGGCGTCGCCCGCGCGCTGGCGCTGGAGCCCAAGCTGATCCTCGCGGACGAACCCACCGCAGGTTTGGACGTGTCGGTGCAAGGCGAACTGCTGAACCTGATGAACGACCTGCGCGAACGGCTGGGGCTGGCGATGGTGATCATCACCCACAACCTTAACGTCGTGCGCCATGTCGCGGACCGGATGGGCATCATGTATTTGGGCCGCCTGGTCGAAGAAGGCACGACAGAGGCGATCTTCAAGCACCCGCGCCACCCCTACACCCGCTGCCTGCTGTCGGCCAACCCGGAACCCGATCCCGACGCCAGGCTGGAGCGCATCGCGCTGAAAGGCGAACCGCCCAGCCTGCTGCGCCGCCCCAAGGGCTGCGAGTTCCGCGAGCGCTGCCCGTTTGCGCAGGAGGTCTGCAGTCAAACCCCGCAATGGGAGGTCGAAAACGGCCACGGCCTGCGCTGCCTCGCCCCCCTCGGCTGAAACCCCTCAACATCTGAAAGACTATGACCAGCACATTGTATTTCAACGGCGTTGTCCTGACGATGGACGCGGCCAATACCTGCGCCCAGTCGGTGCTGACCGAGGGCGAAACCATCCGCGCCGCTGGCCCGGAGGCCGACCTGCGCGCGCAGATGCCCGCGGGCACGGATGAGGTGGATTTGCAGGGCCAGACCCTGATCCCCGCCTTCATCGACCCGCACGGGCATTTCCCCGACCCCGGCTTCATCCGGCTGTTCCGGGTCAATCTGGCCTCTGCCCCCAGCGGCGATTGCCCGGACATCCCTACCGCGCTGGACCGGCTGCGGGCCAAGGCGGCGGAGACGCCTGCGGGGGAATGGGTGATGGGCGTGCTGTTCGATAACACCGCGATTGCCGAGGGCCGGATGCCGACCCGCGCAGAGCTGGACAGTGTTTCGACCGGGCATCCGGTCTGGGTGATCCATGCCTCCGGCCACAATGGAGCCGCCAACTCGCTGGCCCTGGCGCGCCGCGGCGTGAACCGGGACACGCCCGATCCCTTGGGCGGGCGGTTCGGGCGCGACCCGGAGACCGGCGCGCTGACCGGGCTGATCGAGGGTCTCTCGGCGATGGGAGAAATGGGCGATACCGATTTCCTGATCGACCGCGAACGGTTTTGGGCCGGGTTCAATAGCTGCCGCGACGAGTACTTGGCGTATGGCGTCACCTACGCCCAGAACGCCTGGGCCACGCGGCAGATGCTGGAGCATTTCGCCTCGCTGCCCGCCGACCGGGACCCGGGCTATGACCTGATGCTGCTGCCGATCGGAGAGCTGGAGCCGGAGCTGAGCCACGGCCCCGAGGCGCTCGACTGGCCCGGCAACCCGCATTTCACCCTTGGCCCGCGCAAACTGTTCACAGACGGCGCGTTCCAGTTGCAGACCGCCTACCTCAGCGCGCCGTACCACAAACCTGTGGACCCGGCGCATCCCTGCGGCATGCCCTATGCGGAGGCCGCAGAACACCGCCGCGAAGTGAAGAAGCTGCATGATCTTGGTTTTCAGATCCACTGCCATTGCAACGGCGACGCCGGGGCGCAGATGTTCATCGACGCGGTGGCCGCCGCGCTGAAGGCAAATCCGCGCGCCGATCACCGCCACACCATCATCCACGGCCAGGCCTTGCGCGACGGCCAGCTGCAGCAGATGGCCAAGCTGGGCATCACCGTCAGCTTCTTCCCGGCGCATGTGCATTTCTGGGGCGACCGCCATTACGACACCTTTCTGGGACCGGAGCGGGCAGAGCGGATTTCCCCCTGCGCCTCGGCTGAACGCTATGGCGTTCGCTACACCATCCACAACGACGCCTCGGTCACACCGACGCGGCCTATTCACCTGGCCCATTGCGCGGTGAACAGGCTGACGGCCAGCGGGAGGCGGCTGGGCGAGGCGCAGCGGATCAGCGTCCTGTCGGCCCTGCGGGCGCAGACCATCGACGCCGCCTGGCAGGTGTTTCAGGAAGGCACCCGCGGCTCCATCGAACCGGGCAAGCTGGCGGATCTGGCAGTGCTGAACCGCAATCCCCTGGAGGACCTGGACCGTATCGAGACCACCAAAGTCACCCGCACCATCCGCCGCGGGCGGACTGTCTGGATGCAGGTTCAGCCATGAGGCAAAGCAAACCGCGGATCGCCATTGCGGGCTTTCAGCACGAAACCAACTGCTTCGGCACCACCAAGGCCGGGCTGGCAGAGTTTGAGATGGCGGATTCCTGGCCCGCCATGCTGCACGGGGAGGCGGTGATCGCCGCAACCCGCTGCATGAACCTGCCCATCGCGGGCTTTGCCAAGGCGGCGGAGGACGCCGGGATGGCGCTGGCTCCGGTCCTGTGGTGCGCGGCGGAACCCTCGGCGCATGTGACGGATCACGCCTTTGACACCATCTGCGGCATGATCCTGGACGGGCTGCGTGCTGCCGGGCCGCTCGATGGCATCTTCCTCGACCTGCACGGCGCGATGGTGACCGAAAGCCACCCCGACGGCGAGGGGGAGATCCTGCGGCGGCTGCGCGCCTGGGCCGGGCCGGAGCTGCCCATCGCGGTCAGCCTGGACCTGCACGCCAATATCTCCGCGGCTTTGGTGGAGCTTGCGGACTATATCGCGATCTACCGCACCTATCCGCATCTCGACATGGCCGAAACCGGCGGGCGCTGCGTGCCGGTGCTGCAGCACCTGCTGGCAGGCGGCAGGCTGCACAAGGCATTCCGGCAGATGGACTGCCTGATCCCGCTGCACGCGCAATACACCGGTGCCACCCCGGGGCGGGAGCTGTATGCCGCGCTGCCGCCACTGGCGCAGGCCGGCGTGCTGGCGGATATCGCGCTGGGGTTCACCGCGGCGGATTTCCCGGACACCCGGCCCTCCTGCGTCGCCTATGCGGAGACCCCGGGGGCCGCAGCGCAGGCGGCCGATCACATCGCCAAGCTGTTTGCCAGGCTGGAACCCCATGCGCACCACCCGATGCTGACACCGGAGCAAGCGGCAGAGATCGCCTGCCAGCCGCGCACGGGCAAGCCGGTGGTGCTGGCGGATGTTCAGGACAATCCGGGCGCGGGCGGCACGTCCGACACCACCGGGCTGCTGGCGGCACTGGCACAGGCTGGCGCACAGGGCGTGCTGATGGGGCTGTTCCATGATCCGGCGGCGGCCGCGGCGACGCATGAAGCGGGGCAGGGCGGCCTCTTTCGCGCGGCGCTTGGCGGACGCTCGGGCGCGGCGGGCGACCAGCCGTTTGAGGCCGAGTTTCAGGTTCTCGCGCTTGGCGATGGCCGCTGCCGCTATAGCGGGGAGATGTACGGCGGCGGAGTCGCGGCGCTTGGCCCGACGGCGGCGCTGCGGCTGACGGGAACCGGGGCGGACATCACGCTGGTGGTGACCAGCCTCCGCAACCAATGCCTGGACTTGGCGCATTTCACCCACATCGGACTGGACCCGGCGGCCTACAGCACGATCTGCGTGAAAAGCACCGCCCATTTCCGCGCCGACTTCGAACCGATTGCCAGCGCCGTCTATCCGGTGGCTGCCCCCGGCGTGTTTCCCTGTGATCTGGGAAGCTTTCCCTACAAAAACCTGCACCCGGACGTCAGAACCACCCCTGCAAGGAGCTGACGCCTGTTGCAGGGGTGGTCTTTGCAGGCAGCCAGGGGGAAGGCCGCCAGCGGGGAGGGATCAATCCTCGCCTTCGCCGTTATGATAAGGCACCACCAGCGTCGGGATTTGCGAGCGGCGCAGCACGCGCTTGGCCACCGTACCCAGAAACGTGTGGGAAAACCCGTGGTCATGGGCCCCCAGCACGATCAGGTCGCAGCCCAGCTCGGCCGAGCGGCGCAGGATCACCTCCGCCGGGTGGCCGTCGGTCACCTCAACGGAGGTGACCTGATCGCGGATCTTGGCTTCGTCGCCTTCAAAGGAGGCCCAAAACCGCGCCTGCCGCTCTGCCAGGATCTGCTTGACCATCTCGCGCCGCCGTTTGGCCGCAGATTTGCGGGTCTCTTCATTCAGCACGAACATTTCGAACGTGATGCGCGCGTCCTCGGAAATCGGCTCATTCACATGCAGCACATGGATCTCCGCCCCGGTCGCATGGGCCAGGCTGGCGGCATGGCGCAGCGCCAGGGTAGAGTTGTGCGACAGATCGGTGGCAAACAGGATGCTGGTGATCATCGGTTTCATGCCGGTCCCCTTTCAGGTCAATAGCCAAACAGCCGCGGCAGCCACAGCGAGATTTCCGGGAAGAAGGCGATGATGAAAATCGCAATCGTGTTCACCGCGGCAAAGGGCAGGGCCCGCAGCGAGATCGTCTCAATCGAGATGTTCGAGATGCCCGAGGCGATGAACAAGTTCTCCCCCAAGGGCGGCGTCTGGAAGCCGATGCCAAGGGTGCAGACCATCACCACCCCGAAATGGATCGGGTCGATGCCGACGGAATAGGCCACCGGCAGCATCACCGGCACCAGGATCAGGATCGTCGCCAGCGTCTCCATAAACATGCCGACAAACAGCAGGAAGAAGATGATCAGCGCCCAGATGACATAGAGGTTCTGGGTGAAGCTCAGCATCGATTCCGCGATCATCGCCGGGATCTGGTTTTCCACCAGCAGACGGCCGAACACGGTGGCGGTGAACAGGATCAGCAGCACCCGGCCGGTCAGCCAGGTGGTCGCCTCCAGCGACTGGAACAGCGACGACCAGGTCAGCTCGCGGTAGATGAAGACGCCGATGACGAGGGTGTAGAAGATCGCCACGATGGCCGCCTCGGTCGGGGTGAAGAAGCCGGTGTAGATGCCGCCCAGAATCACCAAAGGCGCCATCAGCGACCAGAACCCGCGGTACATCTCGCACATCACGTTGCGCACCGACCAGCCCTCAGCCGAGCCCTTGTAGCCGCGTTTCTTGGACATCACGAAGTTCATGATCAACAGGCTGGTGGCGATCAGGAAGGCGGGCATGAACCCGGCGATGAACAGCTTCGAGATAGAGACCGACTGGAAGGTGCCGAATTTCTCGACCGCTTCCGGCGGCGGCGCCATGCCAAGTGCCGCGATGCCGAAGATCACCATCGGGATCGACGGCGGAATGATGATGCCCAGACCGCCGGAGGAGGCGGTGACGGCAGAAGCATAGCCCTTTTCATAGCCGCGTTTAATCATCGCCGGGATCATCAGCATGCCCACAGCCGCGGTGGTGGCCGGGCCGGAGCCGGAGATCGCGCCGAAGAACAGGCAGGCCATCACCGTGGCGGCGGAAATACCGCCGGTGAACGGCCCGGCCAGGCTTTCGGCCACGTTGATCAGGCGTTTCGAAATCCCCGCAGCCTCCATCAGCGCGCCGGCCAGGATAAAGGCGGGCAGCGCCATCAGCGGGAAAGACCCAACCGAGGTGAAAGCGATCTGTACGAATTTGATCGGGTTTTCGTCCAGATAGAGGAACGAGATCAGCGACGACACCCCCAGCGCGACGGTGATCGGCGCCCCCAGAAGCAGCAGCAGCAGAAAGGATCCGAACAGGATCGTGACGATTTCGGTTTCCATAAGTCCTGTCCTTCCCGGTTACGTGCGGCGGTCCGCGTCAGCGGCTGCCTTGATCTCGTCAAGGTCGATCTGGTCGGGATCGTGGATATCTTCGCCGCGGATCAGCTTGCGGTAATTCACCTGCAGAATGCGGATCGTCATCAGGGCAAAGGCGATGGGCAGCACCATGTAGATGTACTTCATCTCGATGCCCAAGGTCTGCGACTTCCAGAACTTGTTCATCTTGTTGAAGACGAAATCGGTGGCCAGCCACAGGAAATAGCAGTTGAAGAACAGCCAGAAGAGGTCGGCAAAGGCCTCGATATACTTGATCGCGCCCGCAGGCAGGAATTTGAACTGGAAGGTGACGCGGTTGTGCGCGCCCTTCAGCGCCGCATAAGAGGCGCCGAAGTAGACGAACCAGACGAACATGTAGACCGACAGTTCCTCGATCCAGGAAAACGAATGGCCGAACACCTCGCGCGAGACAATCTGCACAAACAGCAGAATGACAAAGCCGGACAGCAGCAGGCGGCAGATATAGCTTTCGATGTTGTCCAGGAATTTCCAGACCATGATGCACTCCTCCCCTGAGCGGAGCAGCGCCGGCAGCGCTGCTCCGTTGTGTGGTTCCGTCAGGCCAGAGGTTTACTGGACAGGCTCGCGGCCGATGGTGGTCAGCACGGTGTTCAACTTATCGACACCGCCGATGGAGTCGTAAAACTTGGGCCAGACCGCTTCGGTCGCAAGTTTGATAAACTCGGCCTCATCATTTGCCGGATCGTCGATCTGCATGCCTTTGGCGACCAGCTCATCCTTGATCTGGGCCTCGATATCGCGCAGGTACTGGGCCGATTTCACGGTGGCCTCCTTGCCCGCCTCGATCAGGATTTGCTGGTCCTCTTCGGGCAGATCCTGGAACACCGCCTCGGACACGATCAGCGGCTCGATCGAGAAGATGTAGCGCAGGTTGGTCACATATTCCTGCACCTCGTAGAACTTCATCGAGTTGATGGTGGTGTAGGGGTTGTCCTGGCCGTCCACCACCTTGGTCTGCAGGCCGGTAAAGGTCTCGGACCAGGCCATCGGGGTCGGGTTGATGCCCCAGGCCTTGTAGGTTGCGATCATGATTTCGTTCTTGGGAACGCGGATGACCAGATCCTGCAGATCCGCCACCGTGGTGACCGGTTTCTTGGAGTTGGTCAGACGGCGGAAGCCGGTGTAGGTCCAGGCGAGGATGCGCACGCCGGCATCGCGGATGGTGTTTTCGGTCAGCTCCTGCCCGATCGGGCCCTGGGTCAGCTTTTCCGCATCCTCCAGCGACAGGATCACATAGGGCAGGGTGAACACGCCCACGGTGGGCGAAAACGGGGTGACGTTGTTGATTGCCAGCAGCGACATGTCCAGGGTGCCGATGGCGGCCTCGTTCACAGTGTCCTGCTCAGACCCCAGCTGGCCATTCAGGAACATCGTCGCGGTATGTTTGCCGCCGGACTTCTCCTCCAGCGCCTCGATGAAAAACTTGCCGGTGCCTTCCTGCGAGCTGCCGGCACCGTCGCCCACGGCGATCTTGAAATTCTTGGCGGATACCGCACCGGCGGTCAGCATCGCGGCGGCAGAAACGGCTGCGGTCAGCGTGCAGACCTTCTTGAGAAATGACATGGCTTCCTCCCGTATTGTCATCCTGGGTCGCAAGGCGCGCGCTGGCCCGCCCTCCACTGCGGTGCTGCCAGTCCGATCCGTCCTTGGTCCGCAGGACGCTACATTGCGTTCTTTGTTTCTTGGATGTAAACTTTTGAGCGCAAAGTTTCATATATCGCGAACATCCGGATGAGCCGCAAATCCCACCTCAAACATGTTGCCGATGCCGATCTCAAATTGCTGAGGGTGTTCAAGGCGGTGGCCGAAAGCGGCGGTCTGGCGGCGGCGGAAACCGAACTGAACATCGGCAAATCCACAATTTCAAAATACATCGCCGATCTGGAGCTGCGGCTGGATCTGAAACTGTGCAACCGCGGCCCGGCCGGGTTTTCTCTGACCGATGAAGGCAGCAAGGTGCTGAAGTCGGCGGAGGGTCTGCTGGCCTCGGTCTCCGGTTTCCGGGCCGAAGTGAACGAGATCAAGCAGCAGCTGGCCGGCACCCTGCGCATCGCGCTGTTCGATCAATGCGCCTCCAACCCGGAGGCCTATGTCGCCGGTGCCATCCGGGCCTTCAACAAGACCGCGCCCGCAGTTGAGATCGACCTGTCGCTGGAGCCGCCCAACGTGATTGAAACCAATGTGATCGGCGGCGGGATCGATGTCGGCATCCTGGCGCTGCACCGGCCGTCCCCCAGCCTGGACTACGCGCCGCTCTATGGTGAAAACATGTTCCTGTACTGCGGCAAGGGCCATCCGTTCATGGATTGCGACCACGCCAGCCTCAGCCTTGCGGATGTGCAGGCGGCGAATTACGCCGGCATCCGGGTGAACTCCCCCAACCTGCATGTCGGCCAGACCCTCGGTTTCCGCCGCGCCGCCAAGGTCCAGAACGAACAGGCGCTGGCGATCCTCGTCATGTCGGGCAGCTACCTGGGGTTTCTGCCCGACCATCTGGCAGATGAATTTGTCCGTGCCGGCATGATGCGCAAGGTGCTGCCGGAGCAAATCTTCTACCGCAGCCAGTTCGCCGCCGTCACCCGCAAGCGCCCGGCGATGACCCGGATCACCAAGCTGTTCCTCGACACTTTGGTTGCAGCCCACGCAGCCCCGGCCCCCGGCAGCTGACGCAAAGGCGCCGGGTCAGATGATGTCCAGCGAGACCTTGACCCGGTCCATCACCACCGAAGAGGTGAAGCGGCTGACATTGGATTCATCAAAGAAATACTCCTGCGTGAAGGCCTCGTATTCCTTGATGTCCCTGACGATGACCATCAGGATAAAGTCCGCTTCGCCGGTGGTGTAATAGCACTGCTGCACCTGCGGCGCCTTGCGCATCTTGCGCTTGAAGGCATCCAGGTGCATCCGGCTTTCCCGCTCCAGCACCACCTGCACGATCACGGTCATTTCACGTCCCAGCCGGGCCGGGGAGAGGATGGCGATTTCCTTTTCGATTACCCCGGTGTCGCGCAGCTTCTTCAGCCGTTTCTGCACCGCGGGCGCGGACAGGCCAACCTCATGGCTGATGGCCTCAGCGGTCAGCTGCGCGTTGGACTGGATCAGCCGCAGAATGTCGTGGTCTTTGTCATCCATGGCCGAGTTTTTGTCCGGCGCGGCGGATTTGACAACCTGTTTCGTCAATTTCCCCGCAACTGTGCCCCGCCGCGCCGGCTCCGGCAGACGGCGCAAGCAGCGGCCGGGCACGCGATTGACGTAAACTTTTGCTTGTGCGGGCGGATTTTTCGCTCTTTTAACGCGATCCGGCTCCCCGGTCCGGTCTTTGTTACCGGATCCTTAGGGCATCCGCGGAACACTTGTCCCGTCAACGGGCAGGTGCCCGGCTTTCCAGCGCGGGCCGGGTGCCGGTCCTGTGCGGCGCAGACAGTGGTTAGCGGTTGTTGCGGAGTGTTTTATGGGTACCGGTTCCAAGTCCCTCCTGTTCAGGCTGACCATCCCGGTCGCCGCGGTTCTGACGCTGTGCCTCGCGGCCGGCTGGCTGGTTATTCCGCGGGCGGTCGAACGCAACGCTGTTGCGGCCGCATCAACGGCTGCGGTCCAAGCGCTCGACCAGATCAAACCGCTTTTGGAAAATAGCCCCCGTATTGGCAGCGGGGGCGCAATCGTCTCAGGCGCCGTAACCGGCGGCGGTCCGGGCGCCTTGTTCGTCTACAGCGCCAGTTCCGGCCCGAACACGGATGAGTTCATGCAGGCAGCCCGGGATTACCTGAGCAGCAATCCCGGCGGTTCCTACGTCCGCACCGAGGCGCGGGACGGGGAAACCTTGGTGCGGGCCGCGGCGGCCGGCCGGATCGCGGCAGAGGGCGGCAGTGCGCCCGTTGTTATCGAACTCCGGCAGACCATCACCGGCCCGCTGGCAGCCGCCGCGAGCCTTGCGCATCAGATCCTCGCCGCGCTGACACTCGCAGGCGCGGTCCTGCTGGCAGCGCTCGCCGCTGCGGCGCGCTCGGCCATCCTTCCTCTCAGGCAGATCGGCGCGGGCCTCCGGGTCGTCAACGCGGGCGATCTGGACCGGGACATCGGGCAGACAGGCCGCAAGGACGAGATCGGCGCCATCGGGCGCGCCATCGCGGAGATGCAGGAGAGCCTGAAGGCCGCCCGCTCAGCACAAGAGGACCGGCGCGGGGCGCAGGTGCAGCAGGCGCAGCAGCAGGAAGTGGTCGATGCCCTGCGCACCGGGCTGTCCCGCCTGTCCAGGGGGGATTTCAGCTATCAGATCACAGACCCCTTCCCGGCAGAGCATGACGGGCTGCGCAAGGACTTCAACCTGACCGCCAGCACGCTGAGCTCCACCGTGGCCCAGGTTGTCGAAGCCTCCAGAAGCATCCGCAGCGGCGCCGCTGAAATCAGCCAGGCCTCCGACGACCTGTCGCACCGCACCGAAAGCCAGGCCGCGACGCTGGAGCAGACCGCCGCGGCGCTGGATCAGCTGACGGCATCGGTCAAATCCGCCGCCGAAGGCGCCCGCAGTGTCGAGGCCACGATGGAAGAGGCCCGCACCGAAGCCGAGGGCAACCACGAGGTTGTGCAGGACGCCGTGGCCGCAATGGCTGAGATCGAGCAGAGCTCGAACCGGATTTCCAAGATCCTCGGCGTGATCGACGACATCGCCTTTCAAACCAGCCTGCTGGCGCTCAACGCCGGCGTCGAGGCGGCGCGCGCAGGCGAGGCGGGCAAGGGTTTTGCCGTGGTTGCCGCCGAAGTGCGGGCGCTGGCACAGCGCTCTGCCGATGCCGCCACCGAGATCAAGACATTGATCGGCGACAGCTCCAGCCATGTGCAGCAGGGGGTCGATCTGGTCGGCAAGGCCGGCGGCGCGCTGCAAAGCATTGTCGAGCGGGTGACCCAGATTTCCCAGCTGGTCTCCGGCATTGCCCAGGGCGCGGCGGAACAATCGACCGGGCTGAGTGAGATCAACGCCGGCGTCACCCAGCTTGATCAGGTGACCCAGCAGAATGCCGCGATGGTAGAACAGGCCACCGCGGCCGGCCACATGCTGAACTCCGATGCCGCCAAGCTGGCAGAACTGGTGGCGGGCTTCCAGGCCGCAGACGGCCAGGCGGCCCCTGCCGCGGCACCGGCAGCCCCGCCGCCGCCAACGGCGCATGGGGAAGACACCTGGCAGATCGAGGCCAGCCCGGCTCCCGCGGCGGCGGCAGCGGCCGCCCGGAATCTCTGGCAGGATTTTTAAACCCGAAACGGCAGGCAAGCTTGCACCGGACCCGGTTCTATCCGCCCCCGGCAGACCGCCCGCCGCGCCCGCCGGCGCAGGGCCGCGCCTGCAAAATCATCAAATCTGAATATGACAGGACTGGCCGGTTTGCGTCACAGAAAACCGGTCGTTCAGAAAAGATGCAGGCGGAATGCTGGTAATAACAAAGCGGATCCCCTTGTTTCCCGCCCGTTTTGCCGCACTTCAAATTTGCGGCATAAAATTCCATGAATTCCGGAAAACTTCATTTGCGGTGCCCTTGCGGTACACACTTTTTCAGGACTTTGCCGATTAACACTTCTGTATGCGCCCCTCGCAAACCGGGGCGTGCCGCCGATTGCAGGAGATTTTCGCCAATGCCCCGGACCACGAAACTGCCGCTGAAACTGAAACTGCCGATGATCATGGTGGCGCTAACGGGCGCGTTTCTCGTCACCGTGTCGCTGCTGGTCTATTCGATGGCGGAACGCAGCATCCGGGACAACGCCTTTGCCGCGCAGAAGATCGAAGCCAAGTCAGGCGCCCAGGCGCTGGAGTTCCTGCTCAAGGCGGCGCGCTCCGATGTATCAAGCCTGGCGGGCCAGCCGGCGGTGTTCCGGGCGATCGGCAATTTCGAGCGGGTGATCGGCATGGTCGAGGAAGCCGACCCCGTCGCCTATCTGAAAGAGACCTATGCAGACGCAAACCCGCATCCCGCCGACCAGCGGGAGGAGCTGACGGACGCAGGCGACGGCAGCTATTACAACCAGTCGCATGTCACCTATCATCCCACCTTTCTGCAAAGCCTGCACCTGAATGGCTATCAGGACCTCTACCTGATCAGCGCCAAGGGGCAGGTAGTGTATTCCGTGAAAAAGCAGGGCGATTTCCTGACCGATATTCAGCCCGGTTCCAGCGGCGGGCTGGCGCAGGTGTTTCAGGCCGCCCTGCAGGCCGAGGCCGGCACCGTGGTGGCCGCGGATTTTGCCGCCTACAGCCACAGCGCCGATGGCGTCGCCGCTTTCATGGCCGCCCCGGTGTTCTCCAAACGCCAGGAGGTGGCCGGGGTGATCGCAGTGCGGCTGGGCACAGCGGGCGTCGTCAGCGCGCTGACCAGCAACCTGTCGGGCGGCACCCATCAGAACATCTTTGTGGTCAGCAGCGATGGCCTGGCCCGCAGCCCGTCGTCGGCTGAAGGGCTGTTCCCGGTGCTCACGGCCCTGCCGGACACACCGCAGATCCTGGCTGCCAAGGCCCGCGAGGCCGGCCAGTTCGAGGCTGTGGCCTCCTCGCTCGGCGAACGGGCCATTGCCCTGGTGATGCCGCTGGACCTGCCGGGATTTGACTGGTCCCTGGTGCTGGAAACGGATGAGCATACCGCGTTTGCCGTGGTTGAGCGGATCCGCCTGACCGCAGCCGGGCTGATCGGCGCCGCGCTGCTGGCGGCGATCGGCGTGTCCTGGCTGGCGGCGCGCAGCGTCACCCGGCCGATCCACGCCCTGCGCGAAGCCACCAATGCGCTGGCGGACAGCAATTACGGTACCGCAATCGACGGCCGCGACCGCGGCGACGAGCTGGGCGACCTGGCCCGAAGCCTCGACAGTTTCCGCGGCAAGCTGAAGGACGCCGACGAGGCCGCTGCGCGGGAGGTGGAGGCGGCGCGCCATACCGCGGCGGTGGTCGACAGCATGAGCGCGGCGCTCTCTGAACTGCAGCGCGGCAACCTGGCCTGCGACATCCAGACCCCGTTTGCAGGCCAGTACGAAGCGCTGCGGGAGAATTTCAACCGCAGCCTTGAGAAGCTGCGCAGTTCGATGGCCCAGGTCGTCGGCGCCGCGGAGAATGTCGGGCGCTTCTCCGAGGAGCAGCGCAGCGCCGCCACCGAAATGGCGCACCGGACCGAAAGCCAGGCGGCGACACTGGAAGAAACCGCAGGCGCCATCCGCGAGCTGACGGACGGCATCCGCTCCACCGCGGAGCAGGCAGGCAAGATGGATGAAACCATGCGCGGCGCCCGCAGCGAAGCGGAGCAAAGCACCGGGGTTGTGACCTCCGCGGTGGAGGCGATGGACCAGATTCAGGAAGCCTCGTCGGAAATTTCCAAGATTATCAATATGATCGACGACATCGCCTTTCAGACCAACCTGCTGGCGCTGAACGCCGGGGTGGAGGCCGCACGGGCCGGCCCCGCAGGCGCCGGCTTTGCCGTGGTTGCCTCTGAAGTGCGCGCCCTGGCGCAGCGGGCGTCCAACGCGGCCGGGCAGATCAAGGGGCTGACCAGCGCCAGCGAAGAACATGTGGCCAACGGGGTCTCGATGGTCGGCCGCGCGGGCGATGCGCTGACCAGCATCATCGAGCAGGTGTCGGCTGTGTCCGGCCTGGTCACCGACATTGCTGACGGTGTGCGCGCCCAGTCCCGCGGGCTGGAGAAGATTGATGGCGCCATGCACCAACTCGACAGCATGACCCAGCAGAACGCGGCCATGTCGGAGGAAGCTGCGGCGGCCAGCCAGCTGTTGCAGAATGAATCGCACAGCCTGACAGAAATCGTCGGCAGCTTCGATCTGGGCGGCAGGGGCCCTGCACCCCTCCACGCTGTCCCGCAGCGGCTCAGCGCCTGATCCTGAGGGCCGCCTTGCCCGGCCCGCCGGGGCGGGCCCTTAGCGGGAGGCTGCTTGCCAGGCAGAACCGCGCGCAGGCGGAATATTCCTGGCGGCATCGGGGAGGAGCGAGGCCTGCAGCCCCGCCAATTGCAGGTCGGCCAGCCGTTTGTAAGTGCGGAACACTTCCCTTGCCCCATCGGCAAGCTCCGGCAAACCGGCCTGCGGGACCGCATCCAGCAGCTGGCACAGGGACCGCCAGGCCCCGGTGTCGCGCGGCACGACAAACGACCGGGGGGCAGAAGGCACGGCGCGCCAGATCGTCTTGGCCAGCGAAGCCGCCCCGAAGGCGGACCCGTGGATGACGTAAAGCGCGCCAAGAAGGCCCGCGTCTGAGGTCAGATACGCCTGCCCGGGCTGCGGCGCCGGGCACGGCTCCTTGCCCAGATCCCGTTCCAGCGCCGTCAGGTGATCCGCCAAGGAAATTTCCGGCCAGAGCTGCCGCCTGGCACGGTCCGCCTCCACCGCCGAGGCCGCGGCATATGTCACTGCCGCGGTTGCCCTCAGTTCCTGATAGGTCAGGTCCGGCTCCGTCAGGCGCCGGTAAAGCGGATGCTCATGCAGGTCCAGATGCAGCCGGTGCGTGGCCTCGCGCAGCCACAGGCGCGCGGACCGCCGGGCGGCGTCCTGCGGGCGCGTCATTGCGGCTGGGCTTTCGGCAGTTCCAGAACAAACCGTGCGCCGGCTTCAAACGTCTTGTCGGCATAGATGCGGCCAAGGTGCAGCTTGGCGATCTCGGCGCAGATCGACAGGCCGAACCCGCTTCCTTCGGCCTTGTCATCTGTCACCAGCCGCTGCGACGGCTCGAAAATCTGCTCCGCATATTGCGGCGGGATGCCGGGGCCGTTGTCCTCAATCAGGATGCGGTGCCAGCTGCCGTCTTCCTCGGAGGTGACCGCAATCCGGAGCGCCCGGTCCGCAGAGCGGCCGTATTTGAGCGCGTTTCCGATCTGGTTCAGGAACACCCGGATCAGCAGGTCCGGCGCCGCGACACAGGACGGCAGGCCGCCGATCTGCACGTCGGCGCCGGCCGCCGCGATGTCATGCCCCAGCAGCTCAACCGCCTGCTGCGCCAGCTCGCCAAGGTCGACAGTCACCATCTTTGGCTTCTGCTCCTGCAGGACGGCCAGTTCCAGCAGGCTTTCGGTCAGGCGCTGCAGCTTCTTCGCCTGCTGCGCCGCCAGGTGGCGGTGCTCTTCGACGCTTGCGGGATCGGCCTCATCCTCTTCCATCCACTGCAGCGCCGAGCTGATGCCCCGCAGCGGCGCCTTCAGGTCATGCGCCGCCATATGCGCAAAGCGGCGCAGCGAGGAATTCTCCTCCTTCAGCAGAAGCTGCGAGGAGATAATGTCCAGAAACTCTTGGAAGATTTCGCGCGCGGCCTGCAGCTCAGCCTCCTCCCAGGGCAGGCTTTGGTCGTTGTGTTCATTGACCCATTTGTCGAACGACGTCCGCGGCCCCAGGGTGACACCCGTCTTTTCGTCTGCCACCATCTTGGCATCCGGGCGCCCGGCCCAGGCCACCTTTTGCGTGATCGGCCCGCGGAACCAAATCAGCTGGCAGACCCGGTGCACGACGATCGGCTGCACCAGAACCCCGCAGGCGACATCCTTATAGGGCACCGAGTCCGGATAGATGGACTGCAGCGAAATCGTCTGGAACTGATCTTCGCCGGTCAGGTTGTCCTTGGTCCACCGGATCAGATCGCGGATGAACTCCGGCGGCGGCGTTTCACCCGATGTGTGAAGGTTAAGCCCGTACTGAAAGGCGAACCCGTCGGCGCGCAGGAATTTCTGCAGCACCGGGACAAGCGTTTTGATCACGTCCTCAACGTCGCCGGTCTGGCGCAGTTCGGCCGCAAAGTTGCTCTCGATCCGCCGCAGCTGCGAGATCATGTCCGCGGTCTCGGTGCGTTGCGCCTGATCGTAGCGCAGCATCAGCGCGGTGCCGATTTCCTGCGCCAGCGCCCAGCTGTCCGAGGGCACAATCGCCTCCTCGACGTGGTGGCAGGCAATCAGGCCCCACAGCTTTCCCTTGTCCATCAGGCTGCAGGAAAACGACGAGGACGCCCCGATGTTGCGCAGATAGGCGGTGTGCATCACGGAGACCGCGCGCCCCATCGACCAGGTCATGTCCAGCTCGCCAGCCTGACCGGCCAGCGCGCGGATCGGCACGTTTTCGTCCTGCACCGACCCCACGAAGCGGTAGGGCACAATGGTCATCAGTTCCCGGACCTGCTTGGGGATATCGGTATCGGGGAAATGCATTCCCAGCATCGGCACCATCCGGTCGTCCCGCGATTCAGCAATTGTCGCGCCTGACCAGTCGGGCAGGAACCGGTAGACCTTGACCCGGGACATGCCCGTCAGATCGCGCACCGCATTGGCGGCGACCTGCATCGCCTCCTCAAAGGTCAACGCGCCCATGATCTGCGAACAGGCCGACCCGCAGCGCCGCATCCGTTTGCGCACCAGCGACGCCGACGGCGCTTCGTTGCGGATGAATTCGACAAACCGGCGGCCCGCGTGGGCGTGGGTGACGACATCGTAAATTGCGCCGTCCGCCTCGAACTGCGCGTCGAGGATTTCGTGGGAAATATGCGGGCTGTCCGCCAGTTCGGCCAGCTGCTCGGCAATATCCTCCGACAGAACCCCGATACCTGCGCCAAGCAACGCGTCAGCTGGCTTGCCCAGGATTTCATGCAGGTTCTCCGACACGCCGACGATGCGGCCATCGGCAGGATCCAGCACCAGCAGGCCGGTGCCCTTCTGGATCATGCCGATCATGTGAACCGGCTCACGGTCGCAGGTGTCGAGATTGGTCGCCGGGGTGCTTTCAAAGAATCGGGAGAGAGAAAGGTTCATAAGCTGTACCTCGTTGGACCCTTAACACCCTATAAGAAGAGTGTGAAAAAGCAATTACCGTTTAGCGTGTATTACTTTATAACGCCCCGGCGTGAGGGCCGGCTGGCAGGACCGAGCGCCGCATGTGGAAATAAAGTGAACGATATCCGCTGCTTATGCGCCTGCCATACGCTATGGCCGGTGCCGCCGGGAGGCCGGGCACCTGCCGCAGCCCAAAACGGCCGCGCCTGCGGTTCTTTAGAAGCGAAATAACATAATCAGGATTACGGGCGCTAGCAGCCGTCCCGGGCGGAGGCCGCAGCCGGGCGGTTCCAGGTCTGACGGGCCGCCGGGCAAGGCTTTGCACCTGCCCGGCGGCACCAGGATTTGCAGCCGCCATGCGCCCTTGCCCGCAGGGGCGGCACGGCGGCGGGACGCATCAGCTGGTGTCAGAAATGAACCGACCGCGCGCCAGCGGGTTTTTCCAGCGGCGGCGCGAATTTGGTCAGGTCGATCCCCTCCACCGCGGATTTGTACTCGTCCATGCTGGGGGTTCTGCCCAGGATCGCCGACAGAACAACAACCGGGGTCGAGGCCAGCAGCGACTCGCCCTTCTTGTCTGCCGAGTCTTCCACAACGCGGCCCTGGAACAGGCGCGTGGAGGTGGCCAGAACCGTATCGCCCTTGGCAGCCTTCTCCTGGTTGCCCATGCAGAGGTTGCAGCCCGGACGCTCCAGATACAGGATGTTCTCGTATTCCGTGCGCGCCTCGCTTTTCGGCATCAGGTCATCGAATTCAAAGCCCGAGTAGCGCTGCAGGATTTCCCAGTCGCCCTCTTCCTTCAGCTCGTCGATGATGTTGTAGGTCGGCGCCGCGACAACCAGAGGCGCGTTGAACGCGACCTTGCCGGATTTCTTCTCCAGGTTCTTCAGCATCTGCGCGACGATTTTCATGTCGCCCTTATGCACCATGCAGGAACCGACAAAGCCCAGGTCGACCTTCTTTTCACCGCCGTAATAGGACACGGGGCGGATGGTGTCGTGGGTGTAGCGCTTGGACACATCCGCGTTGTTCACATCGGGGTCCGCAATCATCGGCTCGTCAATCGCGTCGAGGTCAACGACGACTTCGGCGAAGTACTTGGCATTGCCGTCCGGCGCCAGGGCCGGGTTTTCGCCGGACTTGATTTCGGCGATGCGCTTGTCGGCCTTGTCGATCAGCCCCTGCAGGGTGGCCGCCTCATTGTCCATGCCCTTGTCGATCATCACCTGGATGCGCGATTTGGCCAGTTCCAGCGAACCGATCAGCGTCTCGTCGTTGGAGATGCAGATCGAGGCCTTCGCCTTCATCTCTGCGGTCCAGTCGGTGAAGGTGAACGCCTGGTCAGCCAGAAGGGTGCCGATGTGCACTTCGATCACGCGGCCCTGAAACACGTTGTCGCCGTGCTGCTGCAGCATCTGCGCCTGGGTGGCATGCACCACGTCGCGGAAGTCCATGTGGTCCTTCATGCGGCCCTTGAACGTCACCTTGACGGACTCGGGGATCGGCATGGTGGCCTCCCCGGTTGCCAGCGCCAGCGCCACGGTGCCGGAGTCGGCGCCAAAAGCCACGCCCTTGGACATCCGGGTGTGGCTGTCGCCGCCGATGGTGATGTCCCAGTCATCCACGGTGAGGTCGTTCAGCACCTTGTGGATCACGTCGGTCATCGCGTGGTAGACGCCCTTCGGGTCCCGCGCCGTGATCAGGCCGAACTTGTTCATGAATGTCATGAGCTTGGGGATGTTGGCCTGCGCCTTCAGATCCCAGACAGAGGCGGTGTGGCAGCCGGATTGATAGGCGCCGTCCACGGTCGGAGAGATGACGGTCGCGGCCATCGATTCCAGTTCCTGCGCGGTCATCAGGCCGGTGGTGTCCTGCGAGCCGACGATGTTCACCTTGACGCGCGCATCCGAGCCCGCGTGCAGCACCGTGTCCCCGGCCACGCCAACGGCGTTCTTGTTAAAGATCTTCTCCACCGCGGTCAGGCCCTGGCCCTCATGCGACACCACCTTGGAGGGCGCAAAGACCGTCACCGGCTCGACGCCCAGGGTCTCGGCTGCAAAGGTCTGCAGCTTCTTGCCGAACACGATGGCATAGGAGCCGCCGGCCTTCATGAATTCGACCTTTTGCGGCGTGAAGGCAGAGGAGACATCCGCCAGCTCTTCGCCGGTTTCAGCGCTGCAGAGCTTTTTGGTCTTGGTGTCGATGGCAAGAACGGTGCCCGTTTCGACAGAGTATTTCTGCTCCAGGATCGGGTTGCCGTCGTTGTTCAGGATCGGGTTGCCATCGGTGTCCGTTTTCTTGACCCAGTTCTTCAGGTCCAGCCCGATGCCGCCAGTCACGCCCACGGTGGTCAGGAAGATGGGGGAGATGCCATTGGTGCCCGCAACAACCGGCGCGATGTTCACGAACGGCACATAGGGGCTGGCCTGCTTGCCGGTCCACAGGGCGACGTTGTTCACGCCGGACATGCGCGAGGATCCGACCCCCATCGTGCCCTTTTCGGCGACCAGCATCACGCGCTTGCCCGGGTGCTGCAGTTTCAGCGCCTCGATTTCCTGCTGCGCCTTTTCGGAGATCAGGCATTTGCCGTGCAACTCGCGGTCCGAGCGGCTGTGCGCCTGGTTGCCCGGCGACAGAAGATCGGTTGAGATATCACCCTCGGCAGCGACATAGGTGACGACTTCGATCTTGTCTTCGATATCCGGAAGCTTGGTGAAAAACTCTGCCTTTGCATAGCTTTCCAGAATGTCCTTGGCGATGCCGCTGCCCGCTGCATAGGCCTGCTTCAGGCGATCGGTGTCCGCCTCATACAGGAAGACCTGCGTCTTCAGCACCTCGGCCGCCTGCCCCGCCACCGCGGCATCCTCGCCAAGCGCCAGGTCCAGCAGCACCTCCACCGACGGGCCGCCTTTCATGTGGGACAGCAGCTCGAACGCGAATGCGGTGGAAATTTCCGGAACCTCGGCCTGGCCCAGGATGATCTCTTTCAGGAACTTCGCCTTGACGCCCGCCGCGCTCGTGGTGCCGGGAAGAGTGTTGTAGATCAGATAGTTCAGGGAGTCGTCGCGGTGCGCGTTACCGGTGTCCCTGATCTGCGCGATCAGCTCTTCAACCAGCGCGCCATCGTCGATGGGCTTGGGGTTCAAACCCTGCTCTTTGCGGGTTTCGATCTCATTCAGGTAATCTGTGTAAAGGCTCATGGCTGTCCCGGCGAGTAAGCGTTAGAAGGGCGTGCATCCCGGGCCTCGGCAGCAGCCTGCGAACCCGGGAGCGCGGTTTGTATGCCGCGGTATACGAAATGATCCGGCTTGGCAATATGGCGGTGAGTGTCAAGTTGCCCCACGTGCCCGCATCCGGCAGGGAAGTGCCAGAGTGAAGCCTTTTTTCAAACGTGACGAATCCACGCAGCGGCCCTGAACGGCCAGATGCTCAGGTCAGCGGCGCCGGATCATAACTGCTTGCCAGCAGCTCCTGCACAACCGGGTTGGGAAACCGGCGCCGCAGGGTGATGGCGTAAAACGTCTCTCTGATCCGCGGGTGCTCCCTGGCTTCCACCAGCCGCCCCGACGACAATTCATCCTGCACCACGATCGGCGCCACCAGAGCCAAGCCGATGTTTTCCCGCGCCAGCAGGCGCATCATCGCCATATCATCCACCTCTGCGGCCACCTGCGGGCGCACCGACAGCCGGCTGGCCATCGCATCGAAGGCGGTGCGCAGGGTGTTGTCGGTGGTGGGCAGGATGAACGGATGCGCGCCCAGCAGCTCGCGGATGGGACGGTCCGGGTCGAACCGTTCCGGGGAGCCGACGATGCTGACGGCCTGTTCGGCAATCTGATGGGTTTCATAAGGCGCCAGGCTGTCGTCCGGCGGCTCCCGGTTCATCAGCACCAGATCCAGATTGAGCGTGCCCAGACCCTCCAGCAGTTCCGCCGGGCTGCCAGAGCGCAGGATCACCTCAACATCATTCCGCGCCAGGATCGGGCGCAGGAACCCGATCTGGAAATTGCGGGACAAGGTGGCCAGCGCCCCCACGCGCAGCGCCTGACGGCTGCGGCCTGTTTCCTGCAGGGTGGCGACCAGCTCCTGCCCGGCGGCGAAGATCGCATCGGCGTGGTCCAGGGCGATCCGGCCCGCCTCGGTCAGGTGCAACTGCCGCCCGCGGCGCTCAAACAGCGCATGGCCCAGCCGCTCTTCCAGCTGCTTGATCTGCACGGACAGGGCAGATTGCGACAGGTTCAGCTGCTGCGCCGTCCGGGTCAGGTTTCCGTCATGCGCAACCGCCCAGAAATAGCGGAGATGGTGATAGTTCAGCGGCATACCGTTCTATTTAATAGAACCAAACCCAGCAAACAATGAATTTTTTATATCAAGAAACCTGTCCTATCTCGGTATCAAGCGCGATTCCGCCTGCTGAGACCGAGGAATTTGAACCATGAGTCACCTGTTTCTGCCACTTCTAAGCCCGCTCATCCTGCTCGCCGCCGCAGCCTTTGCGCGCCGCACTCCCGGCCGCCGCCCGGGCCTGCTGCCCAAAGCGGCCGAGTGGGCCGCGCTTGCCGCCTTTGCGGCCGCGGCCGCCTCGGCCGTCCTGCTGCTGCTTCACGGCCCGGGAACCTCCGCGCTGATCGGCCTGTGGGGCGTTGGGATCTCGGTGCGGCTGGATGCGATCAGCGCCACCATGCTTGTGCTGGTCAGCTTTATCGGCTGGATCGTCATGCGCTACGCGGCCACCTACATGGACGGCGAAGCGCGCCAGGGCGCCTTTGCGGGCTGGATGTCAGCGACCCTGGCCGCGGTTCTGCTGCTGGTGATGTCCGGCAACCTCATCCAGCTGCTGGCAGCCTGGGTGGCAACCAGCCTGCTGCTGAACCGGCTGCTCCTGTTCTACCCGGAGCGCACCACCGCCCGGCGCGCCGCGCGCAAAAAGGCTGTTGTGGCCCGGGCAAGCGAGCTGGCGCTGGCAGGGGCAGTGCTGCTGCTGGTGCTGACCTACGGCACATCCGAAATCTCCGCCATCCTGGCCGCCGCGCAAGCAGGTCCTGCGACCATAGCCGCAGCGCTGCTGATCGCCCTGGCAGCGGTGCTGGCCTCGGCGCAGTTTCCGGCCCACGGCTGGCTGACCGAGGTGATGGAGGCCCCGACCCCGGTTTCGGCGCTGCTGCACGCAGGCGTCATCAATGCGGGCGGCTTCCTGCTGATCCGGTTTGCCGATGTGATGCTGGCCGCGCCGGGGGTGATGGCGCTGCTGGTGATGCTGGGCGGTTTCACGGCGCTGTTCGGCGGGCTGGTGATGCTGACGCAGGCCGCGGTCAAGACCTCGCTGGCGTGGTCCACGATTGCGCAGATGGGCTTTATGGTCATGCAGTGCGGCCTGGCGCTGTTCCCGCTGGCGCTGCTGCACATCGTGGCGCATTCGCTCTATAAGGCGCACGCCTTCCTCAGCGCGGGCGAAGCGGTCCGCAATGTGGCCGCCATCCGCCGTCCCGGCCCCGTCGCGGTGCCAAGCGCCCGCAACGTGCTGCAGGCCTTTGCCATCGGCATCGTGATGTACGGGCTGATCGGGGCGGTCTTCGGCTTTGACGGCAAATCGGTTCAGGCCATCGCCCTGGGCGTGATCCTGATCTTCGGCGTGGCCTACATCCTGGCGCAGGGCCTTGCCGATGCGGCCCCCGGCGCGCTGACCCGCCGCACCGTGATCTATGCCTCCGCGACCTCGGTCAGCTACTTCCTGCTGCAATCGCTGGCCCTGCACATGACCGCAGGCACCCTGCCGCCGGCCCCCGCACCGGGCCCGCTGGAATGGGCGCTGATCGTTCTGGCGCTGATCAGCTTTGGCGCGGTCGCCGTGGCCCAGGCCACCTTCCCGCTCTGGGCCACCCATCCGGCCGCCGCCGGCCTGCGCGTGCATCTGTCCAGCGGGCTTTACGCAAATGCGATCTTCGACAGGCTGCTGGACGGCTGGTCGAACCGGAAAACCGCCTGAAACGGAGCGAGACATGTTTACCAAGCACGAAACCTACCCTGCGGCCCTGCTGGAATTTGTCGCCGAGGCGAACAAGGCCGTGAAAGCGGTGCCGCCGCTGTTCCCGCTCTCCTCCAGCGTTGCGGTCAACCCGTTCCTTGGCCAGACCGGTGAACCCCTGGCGGTGGCAGCGGCGCGCATGGCGCGGGTCGCGGGCGCCCGGATCACGCCGGAGCGCGCGCATTGGGCGGCGAAATTCGACGCCGGAGAGATCGGCGCGGAGGATCTGCGCGCGGCCCTGGCCAGTGCCGAAAGCCGCTTTGGCCTGCCGGATCTGGACACCGTCAAGGCCGCGCTCCAGACCGAAAGCGCCCCGCTGCGCGCCCTGCCCACAGTGGCGGAGCTGGCGGCGGAGGTGTCCGGCATCGACTGGCCGGGCCTGATTGAGGAGCGGATCGGCGCCTGGGCGTGCAGCCATTTCGATCAGGGCCAGGCCCTGTGGCAGCCCAACCGCACCGGCGGCGCCTTCAGCGCCTGGCGCGAATTCGCCTCCCGCGATCTGACCCCGGAAATTCACGGCCTCAAGGGCTTCGGCGCCTTTGTTGCCGCCACCAACCGGTCGCACTGGCGGGCCATCGGGCGGGCGTCCGAGACCCTTGGTGTGTCGGCCGAGGCCGCCGGCACCGCCTACCACAGGTGGCTGATCACCCTCGGCGGCTGGGCGCAATACGCGCGCTACCTGCTGTGGCAGGCGGAACTGGACGGCCAGGCCGACAACACCGCGGCTGAGCTGCTGGCGATCCGGATGGTCTTCGACGAGGCGCTGTTCCATCTCTACAAGGAGCAGATTGCCAGCCGGTGGGCAGAGGTTGCCGCACAGCACGAAATGCCGGTGACCCCCAGCCGGGATCTGGTCATCGACGCGGTGCTTCAGGACGCCGCCGAGCGGGCGCAGCAGCGCAAGCTGTCCGCTGTCCTGACCTCCCGCCAGCCGCGCCTGACCACGGGACGCCCTGCCGTGCAGGCCGCCTTCTGCATCGACGTGCGCTCCGAAGTGTTCCGCCGGATGCTGGAAGCGCAGGATGCCGGGATCGAAACCATCGGCTTCGCGGGCTTCTTCGGCCTTGCCAGCGCGCACCGCGCCGCCGGTTCGGACGTGACCGAGATCCGCGGCCCGGTCCTGCTGCAGCCCGGTGTAACCTCGCAGGCCGCCGAAGCGGACGACAGCGACCGGAAGCGGCGCTATGCGGCGCGGGCCAAACGCGCCTGGGGCCGGTTCAAACTGGCGGCGGTCTCCTCCTTTGCCTTTGTCGAGGCCACCGGCCCGCTGTACGTCAGCAAGCTGCTGCGGGACTCGCTTGGCCGCCCCGCTGGCGCCAAGCCGGACCCCGCCCCGCAGCTTGACCCTGCGATCGGTCTGGAAACCCGCGTCGGCATGGCCAAATCCGTGCTGGCCGCGATGTCCCTGACGGAGAATTTCGCGCGGATCGTGATGCTGGCAGGCCACGGCGCTGACGTCACCAACAACCCGCATGAAAGCGCCCTGCAGTGCGGCGCCTGCGGCGGCCATGCCGGCGATGTGAACGCGCGCCTGCTGGCCGGGCTGCTGAATGACGCCCAGGTGCGCGAGGGGCTGCGGGGCGAAGGCATCAGCATCCCCGCCGATACGCTGTTCCTGCCGGCGCTGCACCACACCACCACCGACGCAGTCACGCTGTTTGAGCAGGATCTGCGGGGGCAGGAGTGGAAGGCGGATGTCGCCCGGCTGAAGCGCTGGCTGGACGATGCCGGGCGGCTGGCCCGCAGCGAACGCGCCGCCAGGCTGCCGCGGGCGAAGGGGGAGGCGGATATTGCCCGCCGGGCCAGCGACTGGGCCGAGCTGCGCCCGGAATGGGGTCTGGCCGGCTGCCAGGCGCTGATCGCCGCCCCGCGCCAGCGGACCGAGGGCGCGGATCTGTCCGGCAACACCTTCCTGCACAACTACGACTGGCAGGCCGATGCGGGCTTTGGCGTGCTGGAACTGATCATGACCGCCCCGGTGCAGGTCGCCAGCTGGATCAGCCTGCAGTACTACGGTTCCACCGTGGCGCCGGAGCTGTTCGGCGGCGGCAACAAGCTGCTGCACAATGTTGCAGGCGGCATCGGTGTGCTGGAAGGCAACGGCGGCGCGCTGCGCCCCGGGCTGCCCTGGCAGTCCGTGCATGACGGCGAAGGCTTCCAGCATGATCCGTTGCGCCTGTCCGTCATCATCGAAGCCCCCCGTGAAGCCATGACCGATGTGCTGAAACGGCACGCCAATGTCAGGGCGCTGTTCGACAACCGCTGGCTGTCGCTGATTGCGATGGACAGCGAAGGCAAGCTGGCTTGGCGCTATGACGGCGAACTTGAATGGTCGCCGTTCCAGCCGGAAGACCGCGGCAACCGCGCAATCGCGGCGGAGTAAGCGCGGGCGGCAAGCCCCAGACATGCAAAGGACACCGGCAGGCACGCTTGCCGGTTTCCATACGTGAGGGGCAAGCTGCTGCTGCGCGCAGCTATGGTGCCAGAAAGCTGATGCCGTGCTTATAACTGGCCGGGCGGCCCGGCCAGCGACTGCCGCGTCACGACATGCGTGCTGATGCACTCCGGCTGCCCTGCCGATGTGCCTTCAACCATCGCCACCAGCTCCCGCGCGGCCTTGCGGCCCATTTCGCGGTGCGGAACATGCACCGTGGTCAGCGCCGGGCTGACAATTGCCGCCAATTCGATGTCGTCGAACCCGGTGACGGAGACCTGCTCCGGCACCGCAATGCCCATCCCTTTCGCCTCGCGCAAAGCGCCCGCCGCCAGCACGTCGTTGCCGCACATCACCACCGTCGGGCGCGGCTCCAGCGCCATCAGCTGGCGGAATGCCTCAGCCCCGTTGTCTATCTCATACGGGGTTTCGATCAGGGTCAGCGCCCCCTCCCCCAGGCCGGCCGCCTGCAATGCCTGCCTGACACCCTCCACCCGGCTCAGCGCCCGGTCGTTGCCCTCCGTCAGGCCTGAAATCATCGCAATCCGCCGGTGGCCCGCCGCCAGAACGCTCTCCGCCAGCGCGCGCATGGCGCAGGCATTGCTGAACCCGACCGAGGGCCGCCTGGCCTCCGGCACATAGGACCAGGCGACCAGCGACGGCACCTGATGCCGGTCGAGGTATTCGTAAATCTGCGGGTCGCGCGCGTGCCCGATCAGCAGCAGCCCGTCCGCGCCGCGCGCAACCAGGGTGCGGATCTGCTCGCGTTCGGCCTCCGGATCATAGGCCGAACTGGACACCAGCAGCGTATAGCCGCGCTCCCGCAGCTCGTCCTGAAAGGCCTGCAGGCCGCGGGCAAAGATCGCGTTGTCCATGGTGGGGATGATCGCCCCGATGGTGAAGCTGCGCTTGGCCGCCATCACCCGGGCGGCGAAATTCGGCGTGTAGCCCAGTGATTCGACCGCCTGCAGGACCCGCTGACGGGTCGATTCGATCACCCGTTCCGGCGTGTTGAGGCAGCGCGACACCGTCGCGGTCGAGACGCCGGCCTCCCGTGCAACATCGGTAAGTGTCGGAGCTGAGCGGGTTTTTCCCATATCATGCCTGCCATTCCATTGGCCCCTGTCTTAGCACAAATCGCAGCCGTTGCCATCCGCCCATGTAAGCGCTTGCATTAATGATGTAAGCGCTTACAAATGGTGTTGGGATCAAAAAACGGGATTAAACGATGTTTCTCCTCGCTGCCGTTGCCGTCTTTGCCGTGTTCTTTGCCAATGTCGCCCTGGGCGCGTTTGGCGGCGGCGGGTTTCTGAACGACGTGGGAGAGATGCTGGTCCTGTTTGCGGCCTCGGTCCTGTTCGTTGCCGCGATCCTCAAGCGCGAGGCTGACCACAAGAAAAACAACGGCAGCTGACGGATTTCCAAGGGAGGAAGACAATGACGACTGACAAGGATGGCCCCAAATCTGCGGAGCGCCGCAATTTTCTGAAACTGGCCTCAACCGGCTCCTTCACCGCGGCGCTGGTGGCGGGTGCGGGCGGCGTTCTGTGGTCATCGGAGGCCGCCGCGCAGACTGCCAAGGAAGAGAAAGAGCGCGAGCGCGCAGCGGAGCATATCATGACCGTGGCGACCGCTTATGTGCTCGGCGCCTCCCGCAGCTATCCGATCATGCAGCTGGACCTGAAGGAAAACATCCAGAACGCCACCAACGGCAAGATCTACGTCAAGCTTGCCCCCGGCGGCCAGCTCGGCGCGGGCGGCGCTTTGGTGCAGAAGGTGCAGGGCGGCACCATCCAGGCGGCGCAGCATTCGCTGTCCAACTTCGCGCCCTTCGCCTCCACCGTTGACCTGATCAACATGCCCTATCTCTGCGGCTCCAACCAGCGTTTCACCAATCTGGTGAACTCTGACTTCTGGGCCGCCGAGGTCCACCCCAAGGTCGAGGCCGCCGGGTTCAAGGCGCTGTTTTATGTGAACATCGACCCCCGTGTGGTGGCAGTGCGCAAGGGCGGCAACGCGGTGATGTCACCCGGCGACATGTCGGGGGTGAAATTCCGGGTGCCGGGCTCGAAAATGCTGCAGCAGTATTACCGGATGGTCGGCGCCAACCCGACCCCGGTGGCCTGGGGCGAAACACCCTCGGCGATCAAGCAGGGGGTGGCGGATGCGCTCGACCCTTCGGTCGGGGCGCTCTATGTCTTTGGCTTCAAGGACATCCTCAGCCATGTGACCTTTACCCAGGCGGTGCCGGACAGCCAAGTCTATTCCTGCAATCTGGAATGGTTCAACTCATTGCCCGCCGATGTGCAGCAGGGCGTGATCTGGGGGTCGGAGATGACCGCGCATCAGAACCTGTCCAAGGTGCCCTCCGCCCGCGCCTATGCAATGGCGGAACTGACCAAGGCAGGCGTCGAGTTTCATTCGCTCAGCGATGACCAGCTGGCGGAGTGGAAGGAGGCCGGCGGCTACCAGCGCAGCGAATGGGATTCCTTCAAGACAGAGCTGGCCGGGTCGATGGACAATTTCGCCAAGCTGGAGGAGGCCGCAGGCACCCAGGGCAAGTACTTCGTCCACGACGCCTGACCGCTGCAGAGGCGCGCGCCGCACACCGGCCGCCGCCCGCCACCGAAACCGCCGCTTCTGCAGCAGCCCGCCGGGCTGGCTGCGGGGGCGTGCCTGAACCCCGGGAACAGCGATGAAGATCCTGCGAACGATAGACAAGAACGCGGAGCGCTGGCTGCTCCTGGTGTTCTACGTGATGCTGGTCATCACCATGGCGATCGAGGTGATCCGGCGCGAGCTGTTTGCCTTCTCCTCGATCTGGGGCGAGGAGATCGTCCGCTATTCCTTCATCTACCTGGCCTGGATCGGTGCCGCCGCCGCGGTCAAGGAGCGCGCGCATATCCGCATTGATGTGCTGATGCACTACCTCGGCCCCCGGCCCAAGGCGCTGCTCTACATCTTCGGCGATCTGGTGATGTTCATCGTGGCCCTGGTCGCGCTCTACTGGTCGTTCGAGACGGTTCTGGTTTCCGCCAAGTTCGGATCGGTCAGCCACGGGCTGCGGGTTTCGATGGTGTGGTTCCTGATGGCGGTGCCTGCGGGGTTCACCCTGATGGTCTGGCGCCTGCTGCAATCCTTCCTGCGCGACTGGCGCAGCCTTCGTGACGGCACTCCCGTCTTCGAAGGCGACAAGCTGTTTGATTGAGGGGCCTTAAGCGATGCTGTGGAACACACTCAACCAAACAGTCGAACTGGGCTGGGATTTCTACCTGCCGGTGATCATGTTCGTGGCGCTGATTGCGCTGGCGGTGCCGGTCTGGGCCGCCATCGGGGCGGCGGCCATCACCATGCTGGTGATGTCGGGCGACCTGCCGCTCAGCGCCATCGGCGAAAGCCTGTTCACCGGCATCGACGCCTTTGCGCTGACCGCGGTGCCCTTGTTCATCCTGACCGGCGACGTGCTGGTGCGCACCGGCCTCAGCAAGAAATTCCTCGATGTGGCAGAGGCGCTGACCTGCTGGACGCGGGGCGGCTTCGGCTCGGCCACGGTGCTGGTCTGCGGCATGTTCGCGGCGATCTCCGGCTCTGACGCCGCCGGCGCTGCCGCCGTCGGGCGGATGACCATCGCCCGGCTGGTCGAAAGCGGCTACCCCCGCCCCTATGCCTGCGCGCTGGTCGCGGCGGGTGCCTGCACCGGCATCCTGATCCCGCCCTCCATCGCCTATATCATCATCGGCCTGGTGCTGGGCATTTCCGCCTCCACCCTGTTCCTGGCCGCGCTGATCCCGGGGATTGCCATTCTGGTGTCGATCCTGGTCACCAATATCATCATGAACCGGCTTTATACTTATGAGACCGGCGGCAACATGGGGTTCGGTGAATGGCTGGGCAACCTGGGTCATTCGCTGAAATCCGGCTGGTATGCCTTCATCGTGCCGGGGATCATCTTCTACGGCATCTTCTCCGGCCGCCTGACCCCGACAGAGGCCGGCGCCACGGCGGTGGTCGTCACCATCCTGATGGGCTTCATCCTGGGCACCCTCAAGCTCTCGGATTTCCCGGCGATGCTGGTCAGCTCTGCCAAGGTGAACGGGGTGATCCTGCCGATCATCGCCTTCTCCGCGCCGCTGGCCGAGGCGCTGGCGATCATGGGCGTGCCGCAGGGGTTTGTGGCCGCGGTGACCGGGCTGACCGATGACCCCTCGGTGCTGATCCTGCTGATGATCTGCATCCTGATCGCCGCCGGCTGCGTGATGGAAACGACCCCCAATATCGTGATCCTGGCACCGATCCTGAAGCCGCTCGCCGACAACATCGGCATGAACGAAATCCAGTTCTGCATCATGATGATCACCGCGCTGGGGGTCGGCTTCATCACCCCGCCCCTGGGCCTGAACCTGTTCGTCGTCTCCGGCATCACCGGCGAGTCCATCCTCAAGATCGCCGCCCGTGCCATCCCCTTTGTTCTGACCATGCTGATCGTGGTGCTGCTGATCGCCTACATCCCGCCGATCTCGACCACGCTGCTTCCTGACATCTACAAGTAGGACCCCCTGAAAATGACCCGTGAATACCTGAAGAAGGCTGCCCTGACCCCCAAGTCGGACGCGTCTGAGACCCACAAGACCGTGCAGGGCATCCTGGACGACATCGAGGCCGGCGGCGACGCCAAGGCGCTGGAATACGCGGCCAAGTTCGACCGCTACGAGGGCAGCGTGCTGCTGACGGCAGAGGAGATCGAAGCCGCCTGCGCGCAGGTGCCGGAGAAGCTGAAGGCCGATATCCGGTTTTCCCACGACAACGTGCGCCGCTTTGCCGAGCTGCAGAAAAGCACGATGCAGAATGTGGAAACCGAAATCTGCCCCGGCTTCATCACCGGGCAGAAGGTGATCCCGGTGGATGCGGCGGGCTGCTATGTGCCGGGCGGGCGCTACAGCCATATCGCAAGCGCCATCATGACCGTGACCACCGCCAAGGTGGCGGGCTGCAAGCACATCACCGCCTGCTCGCCGCCGCGCCCGGGCACCGGCGTGGCCCCCGCCATCGTCTATGCCGCCCATATCTGCGGCGCGGATAAGATCATGGCGATGGGCGGCGTGCAGGGGGTTGCGGCGATGACCTTTGGCCTGTTCGGCCTGCCCAAGGCCAATATCCTGGTCGGCCCCGGCAACCAGTTCGTGGCGGAGGCCAAGCGCATCCTGTTCGGCCGCGTCGGCATCGACATGATCGCAGGCCCCACCGACAGCCTGATCCTGGCCGACAGCACCGCCGACGCCCATATCGTCGCCACCGATCTGGTGAGCCAGGCCGAGCATGGCTACAACTCGCCGGTCTGGCTGGTGACCGATGATCGGACTCTGGCCGAGGAAGTCATGCGGCTGGTGCCGGGGCTGATCGACGACTTGCCGGAGGTGAACCGCGAGAACGCCGCCGCCGCCTGGCGCGACTATGCCGAGGTGATCCTGTGCAAAGACCGCGAGGATATGGCGGCCTGCTCCGACGAATACGCGCCCGAGCATCTGACCGTGCAGGCAGAGGATCTGAACTGGTGGCTGGAGCAGCTGACCTGCTACGGCTCGCTGTTTCTGGGCGAGGAGACCACGGTCTCTTACGGGGACAAGGCGGCGGGCACCAACCACGTGCTGCCGACCTCGCGCGCGGCCAGCTATACCGGCGGGCTGTCAGTTCACAAATACATGAAGATCGTCACCTGGCAGCGCGCCACCCGCGAAGGCTCGAAACCGGTGGCGGAGGCCACCGCGCGGATCGCCCGGCTGGAAGGGATGGAGGGCCACGCCCGCGCCGCCGATGTGCGGCTGGCCAAGTATTTCCCGGACGAAACCTTTGACCTGACCGCCAATGGCTGACCCGCGCGCCCTGTTCGATCTGACGGGCCGGACCGCCTGCATCACCGGCGCCAGCTCCGGGCTGGGGCGGCGGGCGGCCATCGCGCTGGCCGCCGCCGGGGCGCAGGTGGTGGCGGTGGCGCGCCGGGCGGAGGCGCTGGAAAGTCTCTGTTCGGAGATCGGCACAGGCGCGGCTTATACGGTGGCCGATGTGGCGGACCGCAGCGCGCTGGCGGCACTGCGGGACGTCGTTGCGGCCCCCTTTGGCGCACCGGACATCCTGATCCACGCGGCCGGCGTCAACACGCGGCAGCCTGCGGATGAGGTGACCACGGAAGGCTGGGACCGCACCCTGGCGCTGAACCTCTCGGCGCCCTTCTTCCTCAGCCAAGCACTGGTGCCTGCGATGAAGGACCGGGGCTGGGGGCGGATCATCAACTTCGCCTCGCTCCAGACCTCCCGCGCCTTTCCCGGCGGCATCGCCTATGGCGCCAGCAAGGGCGGGATCGGCCAGCTGACCCGCGCCATGGCAGAGGCCTGGTCGCCCCATGGCATCACCGCCAACGCGATCGGCCCGGGGTTCTTCCCGACTGAGCTGACCCAGGCGGTGTTCGGCGATGAGGCCCGCGCGGCCCGCAACGCCGCGCAGACCTGCATCGGCCGCAACGGGCGGCTGGAGGACCTCGACGGGCCGCTTTTGTTCCTGTGCTCGGAGGCCTCGGCCTATGTCACCGGGCAAATCCTGATGGTTGACGGGGGGTTCACCGCGAAATGAAAGCCTTGGTTTATGAAGGGGTTGAGACGCTTTCGGTCCGCGATGTGCCGATGGCCGCGGGCCAGCCGGGCGAGCAGCTGATCCGCATTCATGCCTCCGGCATCTGCGGGTCTGACATGCACGCCTATCTGGGCCATGACAACCGCCGGCCCGCGCCGCTGATCCTGGGGCACGAAGCCGCCGGGGTGATCGAGGACGGGGCGGATGCGGGCAGACGGGTGACAATCAACCCGCTGGTCACCTGCGGCAGTTGTGCGGCCTGCGCATCGGGGCGCGAAAACCTCTGCGCCAGCCGCCAGATCATCTCCATGCCCCCGCGCGAGGGCGCCTTCGCCCAGTTCGTGGCAATGCCGGAGCGCAATCTTGTCACCGTGCCGGACGCGGTACCGCTGGCAAAGGCCGCGCTGGCCGAGCCGCTGGCGGTCAGTTGGCACGCCGCCCGGCTGGCGCTGGAGGCGCTGCACCCGGCACAGGAGCGCCGCGCGCTGGTGATCGGCGGCGGTGCCATCGGGCTTGCGGCGGCGCTGGCGCTGCGCGCGATGGGGGTAGAGGACGTCACGGTCCAGGAACCCAACGCCGCGCGCCGGGCCTTTCTGGCGGACCGCTGCGGCCAGCAGGCGGTGGCGGAGTTTCAGGGCATGGTGCCGCTGGTGGTGGACGCGGTGGGCTATGCCGCCACCCGCGCCGCCGCCTCTGCCGCCGCTGCGCCGGGCGGGGTGATTGCTCATGCCGGGCTGGGGGAGGACGCCGGAGGTCTGGATATCCGCCGCATGACCCTGCAGGAGATCACCTTTATCGGCACCTATACCTATACCGCGCAGGACTTCCGCGACACCGCGCAGGCCATCTTTGACGGCCGCCTCGGCCCGCTGGACTGGCCCGAAACACGGCCGCTGTCGGACGGCGCCGCTGCGTTCCGCGACCTGCGCAGCGGCGCGGTGGCGGCGCCCAAGATCATCCTCGACCCCTGGGCCTGAGCCCGCACGCCAAACAAACGGAGAGCAACGATGTATGACAATATCCTGGTTCCCATGGCCCTGGATCACGGGGTGTCCGGAACAACGCTCAAGGCCGCCGCCACCCTGTGCAACCCCGGCGGGCAGATCACCGCGCTGCATGTCTATGAGCCGCCGCACAGTTCGGTCACCGCCTACCTGGACGAAGACACCGTGCGCGACGGCTTTGACAAGGCCCGCGAGGCGCTGGCCCTGAAAACCGCAGGCCACGCCAATGTCACGGCGGAGATCGTCAAGGGCCGGTCCTACCGCGCCATTGTCGAATACGCGCAGCAGCACGGCATGGACTGCATCGTCGTCGGCTCCCACAAACCGGGCCTCAGCGACTTTTTCCTCGGCTCGACTGCCGCCCGCGTGGTCCGCCACGCGCCCTGCGCCGTGCATGTCTGCCGCACCTCCTGACCCCGAGAAACAAGACACCCGAAGCAAAGGCAACCCACCATGAATATCGACAAGAGGATCGCTGACGATCTGGCGGCCAACGGCGTCTCCTTCGTCACCACCGTGCCCTGCAAGCAGCTGGCCGGGGTGATCGAGGAGATCGACCAGCGCGACGACATCTTCCATATCCCCTCCAACAAGGAGGACGAGGGCATGGGGCTGTGCGCCGGCGCCTGGATGGGCGGCAAGCGCCCGGCCATCATAATGCAGAACACTGCCATCGGGGTGACCATCAATACGCTGGCGACGCTGATCCAGTACTACCGGATGCCGCTGCCGATGCTGATCTCCTACCGCGGCGAGCTGCGCGAGCCGGTGGCCTGCCAGGTCGAAATGGCGGTGCATACCAAGGCGCTCCTGGCGCAGCTCAACATCCCCGCCTACCACTTTCACTGGCAGAAAGATGTCGAGGAGTTCGACAACATCCTGAAATACACCTTCATGTGCAACAAGCCCGTTGCCATCCTGACCGACGCCAATTTCTGGGGAGGCTATGGCGACCAATGATCCGTTCCGAAATCCTGAAAGAGATCGCGCCGATCCTGCGCAACGAACTGGTGGTCTGCAACATCGGCATTCCGTCGCAAGAACTGCACGCCATCGACGACCAGCCCAGCAATTTCTACATGCTGGGCACCATGGGGCTGGCGTCCTCCATCGGCTTGGGGCTGGCGCTGGCGCAGCCGAAACCGGTGATCGTGATCGACGGTGACGGCTCGATCCTGACCAACCTCGGCACCCTGCCCACCATCGGCAACAACGCGCCCGGCAACTACATCCTGATGATCATCGACAACGGCTCCTATGGCTCCACCGGCGATCAGCCGACCTACACCAGCCAGCGCACCGATCTGGCCGGCATGGCCCGCGCCGCCGGCTGCGCCCGGGTGGTGGAGGTGCAGGACAAGGACACCGGCCCTGCGCTGGAGGAGGCTTTGGCCAGCGGCGAGGCGACGGTTCTGGTGGTCAAATGCGACAGCGGCAACGCCAAGATGCCGGTGATCACGATGGACCCGGTGGTGATCCGCGACCGCTTCATGAAGGCCGTGGCCGGCTGATGGGTGCAGGCGCCATCCATTCGGCTGAGGACGCCCGCCGCCTGGCCCGGCGGCGGCTGCCCTGGATGGTGTTTGACTATATCGACGGGGCCGCCGGGCAGGAAACCGGGGCGGCGCGCAACCGTGCGGCCCTGGATGCCATCACCCTGCGGCCCCGTATCCTGCGCGATGTCAGCCGGCGCTCGCTGGCGGTCCGGATTTTTGGTGCCGAAGCGGACCGGCCCTTCGGGATTGCCCCCATGGGCATGTGCAACCTCGCCGCCCCCGGCGCCGACCTGATGCTGGCCCGGCTGGCCGCCCGCCACCGGGTGCCGCATGGGGTCTCGACCGTTGCCTCGACCCCTTTGGAGACTATCCTGGAGGCGGCGGAGGGCTATGCCTGGTTCCAGCTCTATTTCAGCGGCGACGGCAGCGGCACCTTCAAACTGGCGGAGCGCGCCCGCGCGGCCGGCTATCAAACCCTGGTGCTGACGGTCGATGTGCCCGAGGTCGGCCGCCGCCCGCGCGAGTTGCGCCATGGCTTCAAAATGCCGTTCCGCATCGGCCCGCGGCAGTTCCTCGACTTTGCCCTGCACCCGCGCTGGTCGCTGACGGCGCTGCTGAAGGGCAAGCCGGTGATGGCGAATTTCCAGATGGAAGGCTATGACTTCGACCGCACCGAAAGCCGGGCGCGGGCCACCTGGGACACGCTGACCCGGCTGCGCGACCTCTGGCCCGGCAAACTGGTGATAAAGGGCGTGCTGGACGTTGAAGACGCCCGCGCGCTGGCGGCGGCGGGCGCGGACGCGATCCAGGTCTCCAGCCACGGCGCCCGGCAGCTGGAGGCCGCACCTGCTCCGATAGAGATGCTCGCGCAAATCCGGGCCGCGCTGGGGCCGGAATTCCCGGTGTTCTACGACAGCGGCCTCCGGTCGGGCGAGGATGTGCTGAAGGCGCTGTCGGCCGGGGCGGACTTCACCTTCCTGGGGCGGATTTTGCAGTTTGCCATTGCGGCAGGGGGCGAAGCAGGGCTGCAACAGCTGTGGGAAGCGCTGAGCGAAGAGCTGAGCATCGCCATGGCGCAAACCGGGCTGACGGCATTGTCAGCTGACAATTTTTCCGGGCGATCGTAGCAGCGCACAGGCGGGCTGCTGGATTTAATCAAGAAAACAATGACTTGACCGGCGGCCTGCCCCCTCCTGTCACGCAGGGCGGCAAGCAGCCGGTGCAAGCGCGCGCCCGCTCAGCCGGGCGCGCCTTCGACGATCACGATATTGGCCAGCCCGGCGCCCTCGCGGTGCGCTTTGGCGGCCTGGTATTCCGGCGAGTTGTAGCAGCTCAGCGCCGCCTCCATCGAGTCGAACTCGATCACCACGTTGCGCGGATGGCCGTCGCCCTCCATCTGCTCGCAGGCGCCGCCGCGGGCCAGAACGCGGGCGCCGAATGTCTTGAACGCCTCCGTCGCGCCTTCGGCATACAGCTTGTAGGGATCGGGATCGGTCACAGTGACATGGGCAATCCAATAGGCTTTGGGCATGGGAACTCCGCTTGTCCGAAAAGGAAACCGGGGCGGCAGGCACCGCCCCGGCCAAAGGTCACTTGTTCAGGATCTTGGACAGCACCAGATAGGCGGCGCCGGCCACGAACAGGCCCACGAACCAGGCGTAGGTGTAGATCGTGGCAAAGAAGTCCGAGGTGCCCGCAGTAATGCCGACACCGGCCAGGAAGCCCGGCAGGTTCGGCAGGATGCCGATCACCAGCGCCCAGACACCGGCCCAGTTGGTGCCGTTGCTGCCGGAATAGATGCCGTTCATCTTGAACAGGTCAGCCACTTCCAGCTTGGTCTTGCGCAGCAGGTAGTAGTCCGCCAGCATCACGCCCGCGATCGGACCCAAGAGCGCCGAATAAGCGATCAGCCAACCGATGATGTGGTTCACCAGAACCCAGGGGAACATCGCGATGCCGATGCCCGCGGTGATATAGCCGCCGCGCTTGAGGTTGATCTTGCTCGGCGCCAGGTTCGAGAACCCGTGCGCAGGCGCCACCACGTTGGCCGCCAGGTTAGTGGTCAGCGTCGCCACGATCAGCGCAAACAGCGCGATGATCACCGAGAACCCGCCCATCTTCTCAGACAGCTGGATCGGATCCCAGATCGCCTCGCCATAGATCACCACGGTGGCCGAGGTCACGGCGGAGGCGATGAAGGCAAACAGCGCCATCGGGATCGGCAGGCCGACCAATTGGCCCACCAGCTGGTCTTTCTGGCTTTTGGCGTGGCGGGTGAAGTCGGGGATGTTCAGCGCCAGCGTCGCCCAGAAACCGATCATGCCGGTGAGGCTCGGCCAGAAGACGACCCAGAACTGGCCCTCTTGCGGCTGGCCCGGATCAAAGGCGCTGGGGGTGGACAGCATCTCGCCGAAGCCGCCGGCGTTGACATAGGCCCAGGCCAGCAGGGCGAGGCCCATCGCCAGCAGGAAGGGGGCCGCATAGGTCTCCAGCCAGCGGATCGACTCGGTGCCGTTGGCGATGAAGTAGAGATGCAGCGCCCAGAAGGCGAGGAAGCAGATGAATTCGCCCGCGCTGATGCCCAGCACCGGAAGCGCCTCGCCCGCCAGCGCACCGCCGGTCAGGGTGTTGAGGATCACAAAGATCGCCGAGCCGCCGACCCAGGTCTGGATGCCGAACCAGCCGCAGGCGACGATGCCGCGGGCCACGGCCGGGATCTTGGCGCCGGTCGGCCCGAAGGAGGAGCGCAAGAGCACCGGGAAGGGGATGCCGTATTTGGTGCCGGCATGGCCCACCAGCACCATCGGGATCAGCACGATGGCGTTGGCGGCCAGAATGGTCATAACTGCCTGATCCCAGCTCATGCCGGAGCCGATCAGGTAGGAGGCCAGCAGGTAGGTCGGAATACAGACCACCATGCCCACCCAAAGCGCGGCAATTGCCAGCCAGTCCCAGGTGCGTTCCGCCGCCGTCGTCGGCAGCTGGTCCTCGTTATAGAGTTCGGGGTCGATCCCGGTCAGATCCACCCGCGGCGGCGCGTCGGCGCCGGACGCGGAATACCCGCTGGTTACATCAGCCATTTTGAGTTTCCTCCCTGTTATTTGGCTTTGTTGCTGCCTGCTTCTGCGGCAGGCAGTAAATGCAAAAGCCCCCGGCCTGCGCCGGGGACCGTGATCAGACGCAGGCCGGCATGTTTTCAGCCGAGCGCACAACCTGGCGCGGCGCGGTGACCTGTTTCCACTTGGACAGCGCCTTGCTGACCTCGGGGAACGCGGGCCGTTCGACAAAACGCCCATGCCCCGGGGTGGCGCAGACGGTGCCGTCGTCCACCGCCAGTTCGCCGCGGCTGAGGGTATAGCGCGGCAGGCCGGTCACCTCGCGGCCGGAGAAGACGTTGTACTCCACCACCGACTGCTGGGTTTCGGGCGAGATCACCTTGGACTTCTTCGGATCCCACACCACCAGATCGGCGTCGGAGCCTTCCACGATCGCCCCTTTGCGCGGGTATATGTTGAGGATACGCGCGATATTGGTCGAGGTCACGGCCACAAACTCGTTCGGTGTCAGCCGCCCGGTGTTCACGCCCTCGCTCCACAGGACCGGCATCCGGTCCTCCAGCCCGCCGGTGCCGTTCGGGATCTTGGTGAAATCGCCGATGCCAAAGCGTTTCTGATCCACGGTAAAGGCGCAGTGGTCAGTCGCCACCACCTGCAGCGAACCTGCCTGAAGACCGGCCCACAGGCTGTCCTGATGCGCCTTGTCGCGGAACGGCGGCGACATCACCCGCTGCGCGGCGTGGTCCCAATTTGGGTTGCGGTATTCGCTTTCGTCCAGCACCAGATGCTGGATCAGCGGCTCGCCATAGACGCGCATGCCCTTCTGGCGCGCCCGGCGGATCGCCTCATGCGCCTGCTCGCAGGAGGTATGCACGACGTACAGCGGCACGCCCGCCATGTCGGCGATCATGATGGCGCGGTTGGTGGCTTCGCCCTCGACCTCGGGCGGACGCGACAGCCCATGGCCTTCGGGGCCGCGGATGCCGTCGGCCAGCAGCTTCTGCTGCATGGTGGCCACCACGTCGCCGTTTTCCGCATGGACCATCGGCAGCGCGCCAAGCGCGGCGCAGCGGCGGAAGCTGTCAAACAGCTCGTCATCGTCCACCATCAGCGCGCCCTTGTAGGCCATGAAATGCTTGAAGGTGTTGATGCCCAGATCCACGACCTGCTGCATTTCGTTGAACACCTGCTCGCTCCACCAGGTCACCGCCATGTGGAAGGAGTAGTCGGCACAGGCGCGTTTGGACTTGGCGTGCCAGGCCTCCAGCGCCTCCAGCATCGACTGGCCGGGGCTTGGCAGGCAGAAGTCCACCACCATGGTGGTGCCGCCAGCCAGGCCCGCGCGGGTGCCGGATTCAAAGTCATCCGCCGAATGGGTGCCCATGAAGGGCATTTCCAGATGCACATGCGGGTCGATGCCGCCCGGCATGACATAGCAGCCCTCGGCGTCCAGCACCTTGTCGCCAGTGAGGCCCGCGCCGATCTGCACGATCTTGCCATCCTCGATGGCGACATCGGCGGCATAGCTGCGGTCGGCGGCAACGATAGTGCCGCCCTTGATCACGGTTCTTGCAGTCATAGTCTTCACTCCACGACTTCTGCCGTTTCCAGCACGGCATGCAAGAGCACATCTGCCCCTGCCGCGGCCCATTCACGGCTGATTTCCTCGTCCTCGTTGTGGCTGAGCCCATCGACGCAGGGGCACATCACCATCGCGGTCGGCGCAACCTTGTTGATCCAGCAGGCGTCATGGCCTGCGCCCGAGATGATGTTGCGGTGCGAATAGCCCAGCTGCTCGGCGGCACGGCGCACGGCAGAGACGCAGTTTTCGTCGAACGTCACCGGGTCGAAATGGCCGACCTGCTCGATTTCCAGGCCCAGTTCCAGCTCCTCGGCGATCTTGGCGGCACCCTCGCGCAGGCGGCGCTCCATGTCCGCTTGCGTGTCAAAGCTGGGCGAGCGGAAGTCGATGGTGAACACCACCTTGCCCGGCACGATGTTGCGGCTGTTGGGGTAATAATCGCAGTGGCCCACGGCACCAACGGCGTCGGGCTGGTGGCTCATCGCGATCTCATGCACCAGCGTCGTGATCCGCGCGGCCCCCAGGCCCGCATTGCGGCGCATCGGCATCGGGGTGGAGCCGGTATGCGCCTCCTGGCCCGTCAGCGTCACCTGCAGCCAGTTCAGGCCCTGGCCATGGGTCACGACGCCGATGTCCTTGCCCTCGGCCTCCAGAATGGGGCCCTGCTCGATGTGCAGCTCGAACATCGCGTGCATCTTGCGGTTGCCCACCGGCTCATCGCCCGCGTAGCCGATGCGGGCCAGTTCCTCGCCGAACTTCTTGCCTTCCGCATCCTCGCGCGCATAGGCCCAGTCCTGCGTATGAACGCCCGCAAAAACGCCGGAGGACAGCATCGCGGGGGCAAACCGCGTGCCTTCCTCATTGGTCCAGTTCACCACCACGATCGGGCGGCGGGTCCGGATGCCCTGATCGCGGATCGAGCGCACCACCTCAAGCCCTGCCAGCACGCCCAGCACGCCGTCGTATTTGCCGCCCGTGGGCTGGGTGTCCAGATGGCTGCCCATCATCACCGGATCCAGATCCGGATTGGTGCCTTCCAGGCGGGCAAACATATTGCCCATGCTGTCGACGCCGACGGTCATGCCGGATTCTTCGCACCAGCGCTTGAACAGGTCGCGGCCTTCCTTGTCGGCGTCGGTCAGCGTCTGGCGGTTGCATCCGCCGCGCAGGCCGGGGCCTTTCTGCGCCATCTCCATCAGCGTGTCCCACAGGCGGCTGCCGTTGATGCGGGCGTTGCTTTGCACGTCTTTCATATCTCTCTCCCTTTGCCGCCCCTGCCCCGCGCGCCATTCGAGCGCAAGGCAGAGGCAGGTCCTCACGCGACCAGCGACTCGGCCAGAATGCCGATCAGCTCGTCGATTTCCGTCTTTTCGATGATCAGCGGCGGCGACATCGCGATGATGTCGCCGGTGGTGCGCAGATGCGCCCCCTTGTCCCAGGCGCGCAGGTAGGTGTCGAAGGCGCGCTTGGTGGGCACCCCCGCAACCGGCTCCAGCTCCACCGCGCCGACCAGGCCGGAGCAGCGGATGTCCTTCACATGCGGCATCCCCTGAAGGCTGAACAGGGCATCGGACCAATAGTCCTCCAGCGCCGCCGCACGCTCGAACAGCTCCTCCTCGCGGTAGGTGTCCAGCGCCGCCAGCGCCGCGGCGCAGGCGACCGGGTTGCCGGAGTAGGTATAGCCGTGGAACAGCTCGATCATATGCTCCGGGCCGGTCATGAAGGCATCGTGGATGGCGCTGCTGATCATCACCGCGCCCATCGGGATCACCCCGTTGGTCAGACCCTTGGCGGTGGTGATCATGTCCGGTTCGACGCCGTAGTAATCCGCGCCAAAGGCCCGGCCCAGGCGGCCATAGGCGGTGATCACCTCGTCGAAGATCAAGAGGATACCGTGCTCCCGGGTGATCTCGCGCAGCCGCTGCAGGTAGCCCTTGGGCGGCAGGATCACCCCGGCGGAGCCTGCCATCGGCTCGACGATCACCGCGGCGATGGTCTCCGCCCCGTGCAGCTCGATCAGCCGCACCAGATCCTCCGCCAGCTCCGCGCCATGCTCCGGCTGGCCCTTGGTAAAGCCGTTGCGCGCCGGGTCATGGGTGTGGCGCAGGTGGTCGACGCCGGTCAGCAGGCTGCCGAAATGGCGGCGGTTGTTGACGATGCCGCCCACCGAGATGCCGCCGAAGTTCACCCCGTGATAGCCCTTCTCGCGCCCGATCAGCCGGGTGCGGCCTTGCTCGCCCTTGGCCTTGTGATAGGCCAGCGCGATTTTCAGTGCGGTCTCCACCGATTCCGAGCCGGAGTTGGTGAAGAACACATGGTTCAGATCGCCCGGCGCCAGCTCCGCCAGCCGCGCGGCCAGCTCAAACGCCTTGGGGTGGCCCATCTGAAAGGCGGGCGCATAGTCCAGTTCGGTGACCTGTTTCTGCACCGCCTCGGTGATGCGCGGCGCAGCGTGGCCCGCGTTGACGCACCACAGGCCCGCGGTGCCATCCATCACCTTGCGCCCGTCGGTGGTGGTGTAATACATGCCCTCGGCCGAGGCGACCATGCGCGGCGACTGCTTGAATTGCCGGTTGGCCGTGAACGGCATCCAGTAGGCATCCATGGCGTTCGGCCGCTTCAGTTGATTATCCATGTCCAAGTCCTTTTCGTTCGAGTGTTCAGGCCGCAACGAGTTTTAGCAGCGTATCGAGGCTCTGCTTTGCATCGCCATAGAACATGCGGGTGTTTTCCTTGAAGAACAGCGGGTTCTCGATGCCCGAGTACCCCGTGCCCTGGCCGCGTTTGGAGACAAACACCTGTTTCGCCTTCCAGCATTCCAGCACCGGCATGCCCGCGATGGGGGAGTTGGGGTCCTCCTGCGCCGCCGGGTTCACGATGTCGTTGGAGCCGATCACGATGGCCACATCCGTGTCCGGGAAATCCTCGTTGATCTCGTCCATTTCCAGCACGATGTCGTAAGGCACTTTCGCTTCGGCCAAGAGCACGTTCATGTGGCCCGGCAGGCGGCCTGCGACCGGGTGGATCGCAAAGCGCACGTTCTTGCCCTTGGCCCGCAGGCGGCGGGTCAGTTCGGCGACGTTCTGCTGCGCCTGCGCCACCGCCATGCCGTAGCCGGGGATGATCACCACGCTGTCGGCCTCCTCCAGCGCCGCCGCCACGCCGTCGGCGTCGATGGCGATCTGCTCGCCGTCGATCTCCATCGCCGGACCGGAGGTGCCGCCGAAGCCGCCCAGGATCACGCTGACAAAGGAGCGGTTCATCGCCTTGCACATGATGTAGCTGAGGATCGCACCGGAAGAGCCCACCAGCGCGCCGACCACGATCAGGAGGTCATTGCCCAAGCTGAAGCCGATGGCGGCCGCGGCCCAGCCGGAGTAGCTGTTCAGCATCGACACCACCACCGGCATGTCGGCGCCGCCGATGCCCATGATCAGGTGGTAGCCGATGAACAGCGCCGCCAGCGTCATCAGCACGAGGGGCAGGAAGCCGCCGGTGTTGAAGTACCAGATCAGGCAGAGCAAGGAGAGGCCCGCGGCGCCGGCGTTCAGCATGTGGCCGCCCGGCAGCTTGGTGGCCGCCGAGGTCACCTTGCCCGCCAGCTTGCCGAAGGCAATGACAGACCCGGTGAAGGTGATGGCGCCGATGAAGATGCCGAGGAAGAGTTCAACCCGCAGGAAGGCGATCTCCGCCGGGGTTTTCTTGGCAATGAGCTTGGCGAAGGTGCCGAGGTCCTCGGTGCTGGCGGCCGCCGCCACATTTCCGATTTCGAAATGCGCGATGAAGCCGACAAAGACCGCGGCCAGGCCGACCAGCGAGTGCATCGCGGCAACCAGCTGCGGCATCTCGGTCATCTGCACCTTCTTGGCGACATAGGTGCCGATGATGCCGCCGCCCGCGATCAGCAGCAGCGACAGCAGCCACAGGCCCGAGCCGGGGCCGATCAGGGTGGCAAAAACCGCCAGACCCATACCCGCGATGCCGTACCAGACCGCGCGTTTGGCGCTTTCCTGGTTGGACAGCCCGCCGAGGCTGAGGATGAACAGAACAGCCGCAACGACATAGGCGGCGGTGGTGAAACCGTAATCCATGAACTCGGCCCTTCTTTAAGATTTCTGGAACATGGCAAGCATGCGCCGGGTGACGAGGAAGCCGCCGAAGATGTTGATCCCGGCCATGAAGACGCTGAGCGCGGCGAGCAGGATCACCAGGAACGAGCCGGAGCCGATCTGCATCAAGGCGCCCAGGATGATGATCGAGGAGATCGCGTTGGTGACCGCCATCAGCGGCGTGTGCAACGAGTGCGCGACGCCCCAGATCACCTGGAAGCCCACGAAACAGGCCAGCGCAAAGACGATGAAATGCTGCATGAAGCTGACCGGCGCAAACAGGCCCACCAGCAACAGGAGCGCACCGCCCCCGGCCAGCAGCGTGACCTGGCTCCTGGTCTGCGCCTTGAAGGCCGCAACCTCCTTGGCGCGTTTTTCCTCCGGCGTCAGCTCCGGCACCGTCTCCTTGGGCTTGGCCGCAATCGCCTGCACCTTGGGCGGCGGCGGCGGGAAGGTGATCTCGCCCTCAAACGCCACGGTGGCGCCGCGGATCACGTCGTCCTCCATGTTGTGGTTGACCTGGCCGTCCTTGTCCGGCGTGAGGTCCGTCATCATGTGGCGGATGTTGGTGGCATAAAGGCTGGAGGCCTGCGCCGCCATCCGGCTGGGGAAGTCGGTGTAGCCGATGATGGTGACGCCGTTGTCCGTCACCACCTTCTCGTCCTTCACGGTGCCTTCCACATTGCCGCCGCGCTCGGCGGCCAGGTCGACGATGACCGATCCGGGCTTCATCGCCGCGACCATGTCGGCAAGCCACAGCTTGGGCGCGTCGCGGTTCGGGATCAGCGCGGTGGTGATGACGATGTCCATCTCCGGCGCCAGCTCGCGGAACTTAGCCAGTTGCGCTTCGCGGAATTCCGGAGAAGAAACAGCCGCATAGCCGCCGGTGGCGGCGCCGTCCTGCTGGTCCTCCTCGAAGTCGAGATAGACGAACTCGGCGCCCATCGATTCCACCTGCTCGGCCACTTCGGGCCGCACGTCGAAGGCATAGGTCACCGCGCCAAGCGAGGTGGAGGTGCCGATGGCGGCAAGCCCTGCCACACCGGCGCCGACCACCAGCACCTTGGCGGGCGGCACCTTGCCTGCGGCGGTGATCTGGCCGGTGAAGAAGCGGCCGAAGTTGTTGCCTGCCTCGATCACCGCGCGGTAGCCCGCGATATTGGCCATGGAGCTGAGCGCATCCATCTTCTGCGCGCGGGAGATTCGCGGCACCATTTCCATGGCGATCACATTGGCGCCCTTGGCCTTGGCGAGCGCCATGCCGTCTTCGTTTCCGGCCGGATTGAAGAAGGAGATCAGCGTCTTGCCCTTGGCCAGCCGCTTCAGCTCGGCGGCATCCGGCTGGCGCACCTTGGCGATGATATCGGCGGCCTTCCACAGCGCGGCCGGTGTCTTGAGGATCTCGACCCCGGCGGCTTCATAAGCGGCATCGGAAAACCCCGCCGCCGCCCCGGCCCCCGTCTCGATCGCGCAGTCATAGCCCAGCTTCTGCAGCTGAACCGCAGACTCCGGCGTCATCGCAACGCGCGACTCTCCAGCCGCCAGCTCCCTTGGCGTTCCAATAAGCACTTCAATGTCCTCCCTTTTCGCTGAAGCGTCCGGCGGACCGGCTGCCTGCGATTGGGAAGAAGTATTTGGTTGTTTTACTTAGTAGTCAATATTTTTGTCAGCTCATATTTTTAGCAGTTTAAAAACAGCTTGTTATCCGGGACATCCACGCCTTTACGGTATTTTTTTTGACTTACAGCTAAAAAAATATTTGACATGGCGCGCCCTCCTCCACAGTCTTTGAGGCAGGGAGGACACCATGAACACCCAATCGCTCAGCACAGGCACCGCCTGGGCGGAGACCGGAGATTTGCGCGCCCTGATGACGCGTGCCGCCGGCATCCGCGACGCCCAATGGGGCCGCACGGTCACCTATTCGCGCAAGGCCTTCGTGCCCTTGACCAACATGTGCCGCGACACCTGCGGCTACTGCACCTTCGTCAAGCATCCGGATTCGCCGGAGGCCAATATCATGACGCCGGAGCAGGTGCTGGCGGTGGCGCAGAAAGGCGAGCGCGAGGGCTGCAAAGAGCTGCTGTTCAGCCTCGGCGAGAAGCCGGAGCTGCGCTATGAGAAAGCCCGCAAGGGGCTGGAACGGCTGGGGTATTCCCGCCTTACCGATTATCTGCGCGACATGTGCGAGCTGGTGCTGGCCGAGACCAGCCTGCTCCCGCATGTGAACGCGGGCACTCTTACGGACGACGAGATCGACGTGCTGCACCCGGTCTCTGCCTCGATGGGGATGATGCTGGAAACCGTCAGCCGCCGCCTGACCCGCAAGGGCCAGCCGCATTATGCCTGCCCCGACAAGGTGCCGGTGCAGCGCCTGCGCACGCTGGAACGCGCGGGCCAGAAGCAGGTGCCCTTTACCACCGGCCTGCTGATCGGCATTGGCGAGACATTTGCCGAGCGGATCGAGGCGCTGCATGCGATCAACGCCGCCCACGCCCGCCATGGCCACATCCAGGAAGTCATTATCCAGAACTTCCAGCGCAAGCCGGACATTGAGATGGCGAACCACCCGGAACCGGCGCTGGAGGACATGCTGCGCACCATCGCCGCCGCCCGCATCATCCTCGCGCCGGAGATCAGCCTGCAGGCGCCGCCGAACCTCAGCGCCCGCCACATCGCCTATCTGGAGGCGGGCATCAACGACTGGGGCGGGATTTCGCCCGTCACCATCGACTTCATCAACCCGCAGCACGAATGGCCGGAGATCCGGGCGCTGGCAAACTCCTGCACAGGGGCCGGGTTCGAGCTGCGCGAGCGGCTCACCGTTTACCCCCGCTACCTGACCGGGGACAGCGGCTTCATCAACCCCGGCGTGCTGGCCCGCGCGGCCGGCATGGCCCAGGAAAACGGCCTCGCCCGCGATCAGCGCCACATCGGAGAGACAGCATGACCATCCAGCAATCCGCCGAGAATTTTGCCACTGTCCCGGCTGCCGTCAGCGCCGCCTCCGCCCCGGTCCGCGCCATTCTGGAGATGGCGCTGGAGGGCGGCGAGGTGTCTGAAGCGGAAGGCATCGAGCTGTTCCGCGCCACCGGCGCCGATGCCGAAGCGGTTTATGCCGTGGCGGACACGCTGCGCCGCCGCGCCAATGGCGAGCGCGTCTCCTTTGTGGTGAACCGCAACATCAACTTCACCAACATCTGCTATATGGGCTGCCGCTTCTGCGGCTTTGCCAAGCGCAGCGAGGACAAGGACGCCGAGTGGCTGGAGCCCGCGCAGATCGTTGAGCGCGCGCAGGAAGCCTGGGACCGCGGCGCCACCGAGGTCTGCATCCAGGGCGGCCTGCATCCCAAGATGGAGGGCACCTATTACCGCGACATCGTGCGCGCCCTCAAAGCGGCGCTGCCGGACATGCACATACATGCCTTCTCGCCGTTTGAGATCTGGTACGGCGCGTCCAAGACCAAGATGTCCTACCGCGATTTCCTGGCGGATCTGAAGGAGGCGGGCCTCGGCTCGATGCCCGGCACCGCGGCGGAGATCCTGGATACCGAAGTGCGGATGCAGCTGACCAAGAACAAGCTGAGCGCCGAGAAATGGGTCGAGATCATCCGCGCCGCGCATGAGGTCGGCATCCCGACCACCGCCACCATCATGTACGGCCATATCGACGGGCCGGAGCATTGGGCCGCGCATATCCGCCTGCTGCGCGACATCCAGAAGGACACCGGCGGCTTTACCGAGCTGGTGCCGCTGTCCTTTGTGCATACCGAGTCGCCGCTCTGGTCGCAGAACCCGGACAAAGTGCGCCCCGGTCCCACCGCGCTGGAGGTGGACCTGATGCACGCGGTGTCGCGCATCATGCTGCACGGCTGGATCGACAATATCCAGGTGAGCTGGACCAAGCTGGGCGCGGCGCGGGCGCAACAGATGCTGTCGCGCGGGGTGAATGACCTCGGGGGCACGCTGATGAACGAAAGCATCTCGCGCTCGGCCGGATCGGACCACGGGCAGGAGATCACCGCGCGCGAGCTGGCGCAGATCATTCGCGCCGCGGGCCGGGTGCCGGTGCGCCGCAACACCATCTACGAGGTGCGCGAGGTCTATGAGCACCACGACCCCGAGGTGATCGCTCCGCTGGTTGACCGGCAAGGGCGCAACCCGCTGGAATTCCTCCAGATGTTCCCGGAACGCCCCGCGCTGGAGGCGGCGGAATGAGCGGCGCGCAGAAGCATAAGGTCACCCTGCTGGCGGGCGGCGTCGGCGGCGCCAAGATGGCCGAAGGCCTGGCCGCGCTGCCGGATGTGGCGCTGTCGGTGATCGGCAATGTGGCGGACGACGATGACTTCCACGGCCTCTGGGTCTCGCCCGATATCGACACGCTGACCTACAGCCTGGCGGATGTGATCGACCGCAATCAGGGCTGGGGCGTGGCGGATGAGAGCCACCGGGCGCTGGAGACGCTGAACACGCTGGGCGCGGACACCTGGATGTCGCTGGGCGACCGCGACTTCGGCCTGCACATCTACCGCACCATGCGCCGCCTGCGCGGCGACCGGCCCAGCGATATCGCCCGCGACGTGGCACGTGCCTTTGGCGCCGGGGCGGAAATCCTGCTGCCGACGGATAATAAGGTGCAGACCCGGGTGCGCACCGATGCGGGCTGGCTGAGTTTCCAGGAGTATTTCGTGCGCGAACGCTGCGCGCCGGAGGTGCGGGAGCTGGCCTTTGACGGGCTGGCGCAGGCCCGCCCCGCGCCAGAGGCGCTGGCGGCGATCCGGCAGGCGGATCTGATCGTGATTGCGCCCTCCAACCCGCTGGTCAGCATTGCCCCCATTCTGGGCGTGCCGGGAATGTCCGCGGCGCTGCGGGCGGCGCGCGCGCCGAAGGTTGCCGTCAGCCCGTTCATCGGCGGCAAGGTCGTCAAAGGCCCGGCCGACCGCATGATGGCGGCGCTGGGGGAACGGGCCGATGCCGCCGGGGTGGCCGCGCGCTACCGCGGGCTGGCCGATACGCTGGTGATCGACCACGCCGATGCCGGGCTGGCGGGCGAAATCCGCGCGATGGGGCTGGCGCCAGTTTGCAGCGAAATCCTGATGACGACCCAAGAAGACAAGGCTCGCCTGGCGCGCGAAGTGGCGGATCTCGGCCTCACCCGCGCGAACCGGGAGACAGCGGCATGAGCGCGGCGGCGAAATCCGGCAAGCGGCTGGCGGTGATCCCGATGAAGGATCCCTCCCGGGCCAAGACGCGGCTGAGCATTGCGCTGGCGCCGCGGGACCGCGAAGCGCTCGCCCGCGGCCTGTTCCGCGCGACCATCGCGCGGCTGCAGGATGCGGTTGCCAGGCTGCCCCAAGGCGCCATCGACATTGCCGTGGCGTCCAACAGCCCGGTGATCGCGCGCATCGCCCGCCAGGCAGGGCTGATCTGCATCGACGACAATGACCCCGGCACCCTGTCGCTGGCGGTGGAGGCGGCGGCGGATTGGGCCGCGGCAAACGGGTATGAGGCGCTGTGCGTGCTGCCGGGCGATCTGGCGGACCCGTCGCCGGACGACCTGGCGCAGCTTCTGGCCTATCCGCTGGACGGCACCCGCGCGGTGCTGTGCCCGGCCACTGACCTTGGCACAAACGCGCTGCTGGTGCCGCTGCCCTGCCCCTTTGCCTTTGCCTACGGGCAGAAATCGCTGATCGCCCACCGGCGTGCGGCAGAGGCCGCGGGCTTGTGCCCGGTGGTGCTGCCGCTGGACAGCCTGCGTGTTGACGTTGACACCGCCGAGGACCTCAGCTGCCTGCTGGCGCAGAACCCGCAGGCCCTGATGCGGGAGGGCGCGCGATGAGCCTGTCCGTCACTCTCACCGCCGTGCCCGGCGTGCCGGATATCCAGAACGGCGACGATCTGGCGGCTGTTCTGGGCGATTGCCTGGAGCAGGCCGGGCTTGGTCTGCAGGACGGCGATATCCTGTGCATCGCGCAGAAGGTGTTTTCGAAAGCGGAAGACTGCATCATCCCGCTGGCCTCGGTCACGCCTTCGGCGGAAGCCATCAAATACGGCGAGGAACTGAACAAGGACCCGCGCAAGGTGGAAATCGTCCTGCGCGAAAGCACCCGCGTGGTGCGCGCCTTCCGCCGCCCGGACCAGAACACCGGCACGATGATCTGCGAGCACCGGCTGGGCTTCATCTCCGCCAACGCGGCGGTCGATGAATCGAACTTCGGCGAGGAGGACGCGGCGATGGTGCTGCCGCGCGATCCCGACGCCAGCTGTGAGCGCCTGCGCGCCGCGCTGGCCGCCCGGTTCGGTGCGCAGATCGGCGTGGTGATGACCGACACCTTCGGCCGCCCGTGGCGGCTGGGCCAGATCAATGTCGCCATCGGCCTCAGCAAGGTTCCCGCCACCATTCAGGAGCAGGGCAACCTGGACGCCTGGGGGCGGCCGCTGCAGGTGACCGAACCGGCGCTGGCGGACGAGATTTCCGCCGCCTCAGGTCTGGTGGTGCGCAAGAACGGAAAAACACCGGCGGTGCTGCTGCGCGGGCTCGACTGGCAGCCCGCCGACAGCCGCGGCGCCGACATACTCAGGAAAAAACAGGAGGATATGTTCAGATGAAGATCGCAATCATTGGCGGCACCGGGCCGCAGGGCCAGGGGCTGGCGCTGCGCTTTGCCCGCGCAGGGATCGCCGTGGCACTGGGGTCGCGCGATGGCGAACGCAGTGCCGGCATCGCGGCAGAGCTGATGGCGAAGCTGCCGGAGGGCGCCGCGCCGATCGAAGGGCTGGACAATGCAGGCGCCACCGCGGCGGCGGATGAAATGGTCATCCTCGCGGTGCCGTTTTCCGCCCATAACGCCACGCTGGAGGCGCTGAAGCCGGGCCTGGCGGGCAAGATCCTGGTCGATATCGTGGTGCCGCTGAAGGAAGGCGACCCCAAGAAGGTTGAGATGCCGCCCGAAGGCTCCGCCACCGAGGCCGCGCAGGCGCTCTTGGGTGACGACATTCCGGTGATCGGCGCGCTGCACAACGTGTCGGCGACCACGCTCAACAACCTGGACTGGCCGATTAACTGCGACATCCTGGTCTGCGGCAACAGCCTGCCCGCCCGCAAGAAGGTGATCGAGCTGGTCGGCGCGCTGGATGTCCAGGCCTACAACGCCGGCGACGCCGAGGCCGCCCGCTGCATCGAGGCGATCACCCCGATCCTGATCCGCCAGAACATTTCCAAGGCGGTGCCCTTCACCCACGCGGGCATCCGCATCTGGGCCCCCGAACACTAAGATTCCAACAGGGAGAAAACACACATGGAATTCGGTATTTGCTTCAAGGGCTTCGTTGAGCCCGAACGCGCCCGCGCGCTGGTCCGCCAGGCGGAAAACGCAGGCTTTGCCTACTGCTGGTTCTACGACAGCCACATCCTGTGGCGCGAAAGCTTTGTCGCCATGGCGATGTGCATGGAGCACACCACCAAGATGCGCTTCGGCCCGCTGGTGACCAACCCGAACTCGCGCGAGTGGTCGGTGGCCGCCTCGCTGTTCGGCTCGCTGGCGAAACAGTCCGGCGGCCGCTTCGACATCGGCCTCGGCCGCGGCGACAGCGCGGTGCGGGTGATGGGCAAGAAACCCTCGACCATCAAACGGATGGAAGAATTCACCCACGTCGTGAAGTCGCTGATCCGCGGCGAGGAAGTGCAGTATGGCGAATGCCCCGAGCCGGTGAAGTTCCCCTGGGCCCAGGGCTATGAGCTGCCGGTCTGGATCGGCGCCTACGGTCCCAAGGCCCTGGCCTCGGCCGGCAAGGTCGGCGACGGCGTGGTGCTGCAGATTGCTGAACCCAAGATCATCAAGTGGCTGGCGGACCAGGCCAAGGCCGGCGGTGAAGCCGAAGGCCGCGACATGTCGAACTACCGCGTGATGGCCGCCGCTCCGGCGCATACCGGCCCGATCGAGGAAGGCATCGAGAAGACCAAGTGGTTCCCCGCCATGGTCGGCAACCACGTTGCTGATATCGTGGAGAAATACGGCACCGACGGTGACCACGTCCCGACCAGCCTGACCGATTACATCAAGAACCGGAAGGGCTACGATTACTCCAAGCACGGCCAGAGCGATAACCCGTACCTGGACTTCATCACCGAAGACATCGTCAAGAGCTTCTGCGTGCTGGGCACCCCGGACGAGCATATCGCCAAGATCCGCGATCTGCAGGACGCCGGCACCACCCAGTTCAACATCTATCTCGACAGCGGCGACGAGGAGAAGATCATCGCCGACTATGGCGAAAAGATCATCCCGGCGTTCCGCTGAACTGCGCCGGGCGCCAGCCCGGAAACGGCACCGTCCGGACAAATCTCCCCGCGGACGGTGCCTATTGGCGGGCGGCTCTGGCTGCCCGCTCCTTTGCTTTCCGCGCGGCCTGCCTGCACCGGCAGATTGTTTTGACCCGGCCTTTTGCGCGCGACCGCTGGCAACAGCCTTTGACTTGTGCCAATAGGGCGCCAGATAGACATTTTTATAAGTGGCGGAATTTTCATGGCGCGCATGGCAGCTGAAAAGCCGAAGACCCGGATTCAGCGGAAAAAGACGGAACAGATCCTGGCCGCCGCGCTGGAGGTTTTTGCCCAGCACGGATCTTCCGGCGCGTCGATCAACCTGATTGCCAAGAACGCCGGGCTGACCACGCCGAACCTGCTGTATTATTTCGAAAGCAAGGACGCGATCCGCCAGGAGCTGCTGGCCCGCACCCTGCAGCTGTGGATGGCGCCTTTGAACATGCTGAGCCAGCACGGCGACCCGATCGACGAAATCTGCCAGTACATCCGCCGCAAGCTGGAAATCTCGCGGAATTTTCCCAAGGAAAGCAAGTTCTTCGCCAATGAAATCCTCAGCGGCCTGCCGCAGTCGCGCAGCGAGATTTTCGGCCCGCTGAAGGAGCTTTACAACACCAAGATCACGGTGCTGGAGGACTGGATGCGCGAGGGCCGGATCGCAACCGTCGATCCGCACCATCTGCTGTTCTCAATCTGGGCCACCACCCAGCATTACGCCGATTTCGACGTCCAGATCGAGGAAATCGCCCCCGCCAAGGCCGTTGACCGCTATGCCGAGGCGGAGCTGTTCCTGTTGGAGATGTACAAGAAGCTGCTTACGGTGCAGCCCGGCTGACGGCCGCGGACCGCCCCGGCGGTCAGGGGATCCGCGCCCGGTCGATGAATTTGCGCAGCGCAAAGCGGGACCGCACCACCCGGATGCCCGGAATGCGCAGCAGCTTGGTCTGTAGGAAGGTCTCGAATTCCTCCAGGCTTTCCACCACGATTTCCAGCAGAAAATCCTGCGCGCCGGTCATCAGCGTGCCGGTGACCACCTCCTCGAACTGGGCAGTCCTCTTCTGGAACCGGGCGATTTCGTCCGCGTCCTGGCGCTCCAGCTCCACCGAGACAAAGGCGGTGATGCCAAACCCCGCAGCCTTGCGGTCGATGCGGGCGATGTAGCCGGAAATCAGGCCGCTTTCCTCCAGCCGCTGCAGGCGCCGCTTGCAGGGCGTCTGGGACAGGCCGACTCGGGCCGCCAGCTGCACCAGCGGAATCCGCCCGTCATCGCGCAGCGCGCGAAGTATCTCCCGATCAACTGAATCCGTAGCGAAAACCACCATAAATTTTGCTTTTCCGAGTGTATTTTCTCTGATTTTTGCTTCACTACCCCTATATTCGTTATTTTTCAACCATGCGGTTTTGCTAAGCTGGGGGACAGGCCCTGCGCCGCGCAGCGCGTGCTGCGCGGCGCGGTGCAGGGGCTTTGATCAGAAAGGGACCGCATGAGTGATGATTTCCCGCCGCTATCGCTGAACGTGCCGGAACCGGGCTGCCGCCCGGGCGACACGCCGGATTTCTCGGATTTCGAGATCCCGCGCGCCGGGGCCGTCAAACGCCCGCCGGTTGACGCTGACCCGGATTCGATCCGCGATATGGCGTTTTCCATCGTCCGGGTGCTGAACAAGGACGGCGAGGCGGTGGGCGACTGGGCCGGCGCGCTCAGCCCGGACGAGCTGCGCGAGGGCCTGCGCCACATGCTGACCCTGCGCACCTTTGACGCCCGGATGATGAACGCGCAGCGCCAGGGCAAGACCAGCTTCTACATGCAGCATCTGGGCGAAGAGGCGGTGTCCTGCGCCTTTTCCCGCGCGCTGCGGCCGGGCGACATGAACTTTCCGACCTACCGTCAGGCCGGGCTGCTGATCGCGGGCGGCTATCCGATGCTGACGATGATGAACCAGATCTATTCCAACGCCGACGACCCGCTGCACGGGCGCCAGCTGCCGATCATGTATTCCTCCAAGGAACACGGGTTCTTTTCGATCTCCGGCAACCTTGGCACCCAGTTCGTGCAGTCGGTCGGCTGGGCGATGGCCTCGGCCATTTCGGGCGACACCAAGATCGCCACCGGCTGGATCGGCGACGGCTCCACCGCCGAGAGCGATTTCCACGCCGCCATGGTCTTTGCCTCCACCTACAGCGCGCCGGTGGTCTTGAACATCGTCAACAACCAGTGGGCCATTTCCACCTTCCAGGGCATCGCCCGCGGCGGCGTCGGCACCTTCGCGGCACGCGGCCACGGCTTTGGCATCGCCTCGATCCGGGTGGACGGCAACGACTACCTGGCCGTTCATGCGGTGGCGAAATGGGCCTGCGAGCGGGCCCGGCGCGGCCATGGCCCGACCCTGATCGAGCATGTGACCTACCGCGCCGGCGGGCACTCCACCAGCGACGACCCCTCCGCCTACCGCTCCAAGAGCGAGGCCGCGGCCTGGCCCTTGGGCGACCCGATCGAGCGGCTGAAGAAGCACCTTATCGCCATCGGCGAGTGGAGCGAAGACCGCCACACCCAGGCCCAGGCGGAAATCCTGGACGGGGTCATCGCCACCCAGAAGCAGGCCGAGGCCATCGGCACCTTGGGCGGCGGCAAGACCCCCAGCCCGCGCGACATGTTCGAGGGTGTCTATGAAACCATGCCGCCGCATCTGATCCGGCAGCGTCAGGAAGCAGGGTACTGAAATGGCCAGCATGACCATGATCGAGGCCATCCGCGAGGCCCATGACGTCGCGATGGCAGCGGACGACCGCGTCGTCGTCTTCGGCGAGGATGTGGGGTTTTTCGGCGGCGTCTTCCGCTGCACCGCGGGATTGCAGAGGAAATACGGGAAATCACGCTGCTTTGACGCGCCGATCAATGAATCCGGCATCGTCGGCACCGCCATTGGCATGGCCGCCTACGGGCTGAAGCCGGTGATCGAGATCCAGTTCGCCGATTACGTCTATCCGGCCTATGACCAGATCGTCTCGGAGGCGGCGCGCCTGCGCCACCGCTCCAACGCCGATTTCACCTGCCCGCTGGTGATCCGCATGCCCACCGGCGGCGGCATTTTCGGCGGCCAGACCCACAGCCAGAGCCCGGAAGCGCTGTTCACCCATGTGTCGGGGCTGAAGGTGGTGGTGCCCTCCAATCCGCGCGACGCCAAGGGGCTCTTGCTGGCCGCCATCGAAGATCCCGATCCGGTGATCTTCCTGGAGCCCAAGCGGCTTTATAACGGACCCTTCGACGGCTACCACGACCGCCCGGTCACCAGCTGGAAAAACCACCCCAAGGGCGAGGTGCCGGAGGGCGCGGAGATCGTGCCGCTGGGCAAGGCCAGCATCACCCGCGAAGGCGGCGATGTCACGGTTCTGGCCTATGGCACCATGGTTTACGTGGCCGAGGCAGCGGCTGAGGCCAGCGGCGTCGATGCCGAGGTGATCGACCTGCGCACGCTGATGCCGCTTGATCTGGACACGATCCAGGCCTCGGTCGAAAAGACCGGCCGCTGTGTCATCGTGCATGAGGCGACGCGCACCTCCGGGTTCGGCGCCGAACTGATGAGCCTGGTGCAAGAGATCTGTTTTTACCACCTGGAGGCGCCGATCATCCGCGTCACCGGCTGGGACACGCCCTATCCGCACGCGCAGGAATGGGAGTATTTCCCCGGCCCCGCCCGTGTCGGCGAGGCCTTGAAAAAAGTGATGGAGGGCTGACCGGATGGGTGTTTATGCCATGCGTCTTCCCGATGTGGGGGAAGGCATTGCCGAGGCGGAGCTGACAGAATGGCACGTCAAGCCCGGCGATATCGTGCGCGAGGACGATATCCTGGCGGCGGTGATGACAGACAAGGCCGCGGTCGAGGTGCCCTCGGCAGTGTCCGGCAAGGTACTGGAGCTGGGCGGCGAGATCGGCCAGATGATGGCGATCGGCTCTGTGCTGATCCGCATCGAGGTCGAGGGCGAGGGCAACGAGGCCCCCGGCGCGGCCCCGGAGACAGCCAAAGCCAGCGCCCCGGCGCCGCAGCCCGCGCCGGACAAAGACGCGGACAAGAACAAGGATGAGGGCAAGAGTGCGGGCGCGCAGGCGCCGGAAGCGCCTCCAGCGGCCGCCGCTGCGGCTGCTGCACCGGCGGCCAAGAAACCGGGCCACCGCCTGCCGCGGCCCGAGGGCAGCAAGCCGCTGGCGGCGCCGTCCGTGCGGGCGCGGGCGCGCTCCGAAGGGGTCGACCTGCGCCACGTGCCCGGCACCGGGCCGGGCGGGCGCATCAGCCACGAGGATCTGGACAGCTGGATCGAATCCGGCGGCATCCGCCAGGGCGGCGTCACGCGGGGCCGCAACACCGGTGTCGAGGAGCAGCGTGTCATCGGGATGCGCCGCAAGATCGCCGAGAAGATGGCGCTGTCCAAGCGCCACATCCCGCATATCACCATCGTCGAAGAGGTGGAGATGGGCGCGCTCGAAGACCTGCGCGCCGCGCTCAACAAGAAGCACGAGGGCAGCCGCCCCAAGCTGACGCTGCTGCCCTTCCTGATGCGCGCCATCGTCGAGGCGGTGCGCGAACAGCCCGGCCTGAACGCCCGCTACGATGACGACGAAGGCGTGATCTACCGCCACGGCGGCGTCCATATCGGCGTGGCCACGCAAACCCCGCAGGGCCTGAACGTGCCGGTGCTGCACCACGCCGAGGCAAACAGCCTGTGGGACAACGCAGGCGAGCTTGCCCGTCTGGCCGACGCCGCCCGCGACGGCTCGATCAAGCGGGAGGAGCTGACCGGCGGCACCATCACCATCACCTCGCTGGGGCCGCTTGGCGCAATTGCCACCACGCCGATCATCAACCACCCCGAGGTGGCGATTGTCGGCGTCAACAAGATGCAGATCCGCCCGGTCTGGGACGGCCAGCAATTCCGGCCACGCAAGATGATGAACATCTCCTGCTCCTTCGATCACCGGGTGATCGACGGCTGGGACGCGGCGGTCTTTGTGCAGAAACTGAAATCCCTGCTGGAAAATCCGGCCATGCTGTTTGTCGAGGGCTGAATGACTGATCTGAAGTGCAAACTGCTCATCATCGGTGCGGGCCCCGGCGGCTATGTCTGCGCCATCCGCGCAGGCCAGCTGGGCGTCGACACCATCGTGGTGGACGAGGCCAACCCCGGCGGCACCTGCCTCAACGTGGGCTGCATTCCGTCGAAGGCGCTGATCCACGCCGCGGACGAGTTCCACAAGATGGCGCACGCAAGCGAAGGGCCGCTGGGGATCACGGCGGGCAAGCCGGAGATCGACCTGAGCCGGACAGTGGCCTGGAAGGACGGCATCGTGAAGCGGCTGACCGGCGGCGTCAGCGGGCTGATGCGCAAGGCGGGCGTGCGCGTGGTCGAGGGCCGCGCGCGGTTCCTCGATGGCAAGACCGTGGCGGTAAAGAAGGGTGATGAAACGACCCAGATCCGCGCGGAGCGCATCGTGATCGCCTCCGGGTCTGCTCCTGTGGAGCTGCCCTCCCTGCCCTTCGGCGGCGATATCCTGTCCTCGACCGAGGCGCTGGCGCTGCAGGCGGTGCCCCAAACCCTCGCCGTGGTTGGCGCGGGCTATATCGGGCTGGAGCTGGGCACGGCCTTTGCCAAGCTGGGGGCCAAGGTCACCGTGGTGGAGGCTGAGGACCGCATCCTGCCGCTCTACGATCAGGCCCTGACCCGGCCGGTTGCCAAGCGGCTGGAAACCCTGGGTATCAAGGTGATGACCGGCGCCAGGGCCGAAGGCTTTGCCGATGGCGTTCTGAGCACCACCCAGGGCGGCATCAAGGCAGAGAAAGTCCTGGTCACTGTCGGCCGCCGCCCGCGCATGGATGGCATCGGCGTTGATGAGCTGGCGCTGACCCTGAACGGCCCCTACATCCGGATCGACAAGACCTGCCAGACCTCCATGCGCGGCATCTACGCGATCGGCGACGTCACCGGCGAGCCGATGCTGGCGCACCGGGCCATGGCCCAGGGCGAGATGGTGGCCGAACATGCCGCGGGCCACGCGGTGGAATGGGACAAGCGCGCCATTCCGGCGGTCTGCTTCACCGACCCGGAGATTGTCACCTGCGGCGCCCTGCCGGGCGAGGTGGAGGGCAGCAGCAGCACCGAATTTCCCTTTGCCGCCAATGGCCGCGCCATGACGACAGAGCGCGAGGACGGTTTCATCCGCGTTGTCTGGCGCGATGCCGACAAGGCGGTGCTGGGGCTGCAGGCGGTAGGCGCCGGCGTGTCGGAACTGTCGGCGGCGTTTTCGCTCGCCATCGAAATGGGCGCCTGCCTGGAGGACATCGCCGCAACCATCCACGCGCATCCGACCCAGTCGGAAGGCCTGCAGGAAGCCTGCCTGCGCGCGCTGGGTCACGCGCTGCATATCTGAGCCCCAAAGGCCGCAACAGGCCGCCCGGAGCGAAACAGCCCGGGCGGCCGGATTACTTGACAAAAGAACTAAGGTTATTTAAGCGTCCGGACGCACCCTGACGGGCGCCTTTCAGCGAGACGCTCCGCGCCATTTGCGCGGCACACAGTCCAGCCATCAACGGATCAATATCCCGGTGCAGCTCCAAGCTGCGCTGACGGCTGGAGTGAATTGTGAAGCTGGCTCAGATACTTCTAAATGCGCGCGCCCGGCTCGGCGCCTGTCTGCTGCTGGCCGCAGCGGCGCTTGCGCCCGCGGCCTGCGCGGCGGATGCATTTCCGGCGGTGATCGAGCACCGCTATGGCACCACAATTGTGCCCGCCAAGCCGCAGCGCATCGTCTCGCTCAGCTTCATCGGCCATGATTTCCTCCTGGCGCTGGGGGAAAAACCCCATGCCCTGCGCAAGTGGTTCGGCGACCACCCCCATGGGGTCTGGCCCTGGGCGCAGGCGGCCCTGGGCGATGCCAGGCCCATCGTGCTGCAAGGGCAGATCGACATAGAACGGATCGCCGCGCTGGAGCCGGACCTGATCACCGGACAGTGGTCGGGCATGACCGAACGCGAATATGCGCTGCTGTCGCGGATCGCGCCGACCGTGGCGCCGAAGGCCGCCCACGGCAGCTACGGCTCGCCCTGGCAGGTGATGCTGCGCACCCTGGGCACGGCCACCGGAAACGCTTCCAAGGCAGAACAGATCATCGCCCGGATCGAAGGCCGCTTTGCCGCGATCCGCGCCGCGCACCCGGAGTGGCAGGGCGCAAGCGCCGTCATGGTCTCGGCCACCCGCACTGGCGCCTATTCCGCCAGCGACATCCGCGGCCAGTTCCTAGCTGCCCTGGGCTTCACCGTGCCGGAGGTGGAAAACCCGTTTGCGCCTGCGAACGCTTACTATGCCCTGCTGCCCGATGAAGACCTCTCGCCCATCGACACGGATGCGCTGATCTGGATTGACGCCGGCGGATCGGTGCCGCGCCTCAAGCGGCTGCCGCTGCGCCACATCCTGCGCGCCTACCGGGAGGGGCGGGAGATCTATGCCGGGCGGCTGCTGTCCTCGGCGCTGTCCCATTCCAGCCCCTTGAGCCTGGACGCCGCGCTGGACCAGCTGGTGCCGCTGCTGGAGGCGGCGCTGGACGGCGACCCGGGCACCCCGGTTTCCAGCATGGCCGAAGCCGGCCTGCTGCCGGAGGGCCGCTGACATGCCCGTCTCAGCCATCGGTGTGCCGCCGCCACGCGCCGCCGCCAGCCTGCGCGGCCTGCGGCTCGCCGGGTCCCTGCTGGGGCTGGCCGTGCTGTCGGCCGCCGCGCTACGCTTCGGCTTCCGGCCCGCCGGCTGGGACACCGTCTGGGCGGCGCTGACCGCTTATGACCCGGACGATGCCGGCCATATCGTGATCCGCAGCATGCGCCTGCCGCGGCTGGCGGGCGCGGTGCTTGCTGGCGCAGCGCTCGGCATGTCCGGCGCGCTGATCCAGGGGATGACCCGCAACCCGCTGGCCGATCCGGGCCTGCTCGGCATCAACGGCGGCGCCGCGCTTGGCGTGGTGATCTGCATCCTGGGCTTCGGCATCACCGATCCGGCAGCCTTTGTCTGGGTGGCGCTTGGCGGCGCGCTGGCGGCCTCGGTGCTGGTGTTCCTGCTGGGCGGCGGCAGCGGTGCCAGCCCGCTGCGGCTGGTGCTGGCGGGCGCGGCGCTCAGCGCGCTGATCCTGGCGCTGACCCGGGCGCTGCTGCTGGTCAGTTCGCAAACCCTGGATGTTTACCGCTTCTGGGTGCTGGGCGGGTTCGACGGCACTATGCCCGCCACCCTTATTGCGCTGCTGCCCTTCCTGGCCCTGGGCGCAGGGCTGGCCGCTGTGGCCGCCGCCGGGCTGAACGCGCTGCTTCTGGGCGAGGACACCGCCCGCGGTCTGGGCGTGCGCACCGGGCTGGCGCGGGCCACCGCCGGGAGCGCCATCGTGCTTCTGTGCGGCGCCACTGTCGCGATGGCCGGGCCGATCGCCTTTGCCGGGCTGATCGTGCCGCATCTGGCCCGCTGGGCCGCCGGGCCGGACATGCGCTGGACGCTGGCTTTTTCCGCGGTGTTCGGGCCGCTGCTGCTGGTTGCCGCCGATCTGGCCGGACGCCTGCCGCTGTTCGGCGGCAATATGCAGGCGGGCGTGATGACCGCGCTGATCGGCGGGCCGGTGCTGGTCTGGATGGTGCGCCGGAACGGAGTGCGCAGCCTATGACATGGACCCTCCGTTTCGCTGCCCTGTCGGTGCAGATCTCGCGCCGCGCCCTGCTGGCCGGCCTTTGCCTGATGGCCCTGCTGCTGGCCGCCGCCCTGCTGGCGGTGCAGACCGGCAGTTACCCCCTCAGCAGCGCGCAGATGGCCGCGGTGCTGCAAGGCGGGGGCACCGGTATTGAGCAGATGATCCTGCTGGACCACCGGCTGCCGCGGATTGCGGCGGCGCTTGGCGCCGGTGCCGCCTTCGGCCTGGCGGGGGCGATGTTCCAGACGATGCTGCGCAACCCGCTCGCCTCGCCGGATGTGATCGGCTTCAACGCCGGCGCCAGCTGCGGCGCCCTGGCCGCAGTGATCCTGACCGGCGGCATGATGCTGGCGGGCGCCATTGCCGGCGCGGCGCTGGCCGCGGCGCTGGTGCTGCTGCTGAGCTGGAAGGACGGGCTGCCCCCGGGCCGGCTGATCCTGACCGGCATCGGCGCCAGCCTGACCCTGACCGCCGCCGCCGACCTGCTGGTCAGCCGCATTGACCCGAAAACCGCCTCCGATCTGCTGAACTGGCTCACCGGCTCGCTGCACAGCCGCGGCTGGGCGGACGCGGCGCGGGTCTGGGCCGGGCTGGCGCTGCTGGCGCCGGTGCTGTGGCGGCTGCACTTCCCGCTGGCGCGGCTGGCGATGGACGACGGCATCGCAACCGGCCTCGGCCTGCCGGTCTCCGGCCTGCGGCTGGCGGTGGCCGGTGCCGGCATTGTGCTGACCGCGCTTGCGGTGACCGCCGCGGGCCCCCTGCCCTTTGTCGCCTTTGCCGCCGGGCCGATCGCCCGCCGCCTGGTTCCCTCCGGCAAGCCCGCGCTGCTGGCCGCCGCCGCGGCCGGCGCGCTGATGACCCTGCTGGCCGATACCGCCGCCCGCATGGTGCCGGGGGTGCAGCTGCCCGCCGGCGTCTTTACCGCGCTCACCGGCGCCCCGGTGCTGCTGTGGCTGCTGCTGGCGCATTTCCGCAAAGGAACGCTCTGATGCCTGACACCGCCCGCCTTCGGGCCGAGGACCTCTCGGCCGGTTATGCCGGAACACCCGTGCTGGACAGCCTGACCGCCGCCATCCCCGATGGCGGGCTGACCGCCATCGTCGGCCCCAACGCCTGCGGCAAATCCACCCTGCTCAGAACCCTGGCCCGGCTGCAGCCCGCCGGCCGCGGCCAGGCGGTGCTGGACGGCAAGGCGATCCACCGCCAAAGCAGCCGCTCTGTTGCCCGGCGGCTGGCGATCCTGCCGCAAACCCCCGCCGCGCCCGAAGGGCTGACGGTGCGCGATCTGGTGGCGCGCGGCCGCACCCCCTATCAATCGGCGCTGCGGCAGTGGTCGCGGCAGGACGCGGCAGCGGTCGCCCGGGCGCTGGAGCTCACCAATATGGCCGGGCACGCCCGCAGACCGCTGGAGGCGCTGTCGGGCGGGCAGCGCCAGCGGGCCTGGATCGCGATGGCGCTGGCGCAGGAAACCGGCATCCTGCTGCTGGACGAGCCGACGACCTACCTGGACCTGCCGCATCAGATCGAGCTGCTGAAGCTGGTGCAGAGGCTCAACCGCGAGACCGGGCGCACCGTGGCCATGGTGCTGCACGACATCAACCTGGCCGCCCGCTTTGCCAGCCACATGATCGCGCTCAAGGACGGGAAGGTGTTCTGCCAGGGCGCCCCCTCCGAGGTGGTCACGGAAGCGGTCCTGCACTCCGTCTTTCAGCTGCCCTGCCGGATCATCCCCGATCCGCTGCACGGCACCCCGCATGTCATCCCCGCATGAATGAGGCCGCCATGACCCTCCGCTCCACCTTCCCGCTGCAAGCGGACACCGACCTGCCGATGCTGCCGTTCCCGGACGTGCGCCAAGCCGTCCTGGCGATGGCGCAGGAGCATGAACTGCCGGTGGTCGAGGCCAGCGCCGCCGCCGTCACGGTGGAGATCGCGGGCTTTGGCCACTACCGCTTTGCCGCAAGGAACGGCGGCACGGCAATCGGCGTTTCGGCAGCCCTGCCGGACAGGCTGCACATGCTGAAGGACGGCATCGCCGCGCATCTGGACGAGATCCGGCCCGGTGCCTCCGCCGCCCTGCGCTGGCCCGGCGCCGCCGCCGCTGGCAGCCTGCCGCCCAATGTCCATTTCACCACGGTCCAGTCGATCACCCCCATCGGCAGCGCCTTCCTGCGCGTCCGCATCAAGGCGCCGGATCTGGCCGGTTTCCAGGACGACGCCATCCACTTCCGCCTGCTGCTGCCGCCCGCGGGCTGTGCCGCGCCGCAATGGCCCCGGCTGTCGGAAACCGGCGCCACCGTCTGGCCCAAGGGAGAGACCGCGCTGCACCGCCCGGTCTACACCACCCGCTGGATCAGCCATGCAGCCGGGCTGATGGATTTCGACATTTTCCTGCACGATGGAGGGCGGGCTACCGAGTGGGCGCGCAACGCAACTCACGGGGACCAGCTGGTCCTTGCCGGTCCCGGCGGCGGCGGCATACCTGACACCTCGAGCATCCTGCTGTTCGCCGACGAAACCGCCCTGCCCGCCGCCGCCCGCATCCTGGACAGCCTGCCGCGGGACAGCGCGGGCGAGGCGGTTCTGCTCAGCTCCGAGGGCAAGGATTGCGGCTACCCGGTGACCGCCCCGGCGGGCGTCTCCCTGACCTGGCTGCGCCGCGATGGCGGGCACAGCCTGGCCGAGCGCGCCCTGGCCGCACGCAAACGCGCGCCCGGCCATTTCCTGTGGTTTGCCTGCGAAAAGGCGGAGGTGCAGCGCCTGCGCGCAGCCCTCCAGCGCGACAAACCCGCCCCCGGAACCAGCTATATCGCCGCATATTGGAGCCAATCATGACCCGTCGCGCCCGGGCGGCCCTTGCCGCCGTGTTTCTGACCGCCCCGCTGCTTGCAGCCCCGGCTGCCGCGCAGAACTCCCCCGCCGCGCCGGTGCCGCAGATCGCCGCACAGGCCCCGGCGGCAGCCCAGCCCGAAGCCCCCGCAGCCCCCGCTTTGGCGATGCCGCACTCCTCCGCGCCCGCCCCGGCAGCGCCAGCGCCGGACGCAGACGTGCTGGCGCCCGCCGACCCGCTCCCCCGGCAGGAGGAACTGACGCACACCGCCCGCGATGCCGCTGCCAAGGCGTTGAAACTCCTGCGCGACGGCGGACCGTCGATCTGGGCGATTGCGGCGCTGTCCGTGATCACCCTGGCGCTGATCCTGTGGAAGATCTGGCGCCTGGCGCTGATCGGCGCCTGGTCGCGCGGCAAGGCGGGCCGCGCGGTGGAGGCTTTTGAACGCGGCGACACCGGCACCGCGCTGGCCATCGTCAAGGGCCGCATCGGCATCCGCTCACGGGTGGTGGCCGCGGCCCTGACCGCCCTCGCCGCCCTGCCCGAGGACCGCGCCCGCGAAGAAACCGCCCGGGTGGCCAAGCTGCACCTCGGCAGCGCCGCCACCGGGCTGGGCGCGCTGGAGCTGATTGCCACCATCGCGCCGCTGCTGGGCCTGCTTGGCACCGTGCTGGGGATGATCGCCGCTTTCCAGGCGCTGCAGGCAGCAGGCGCGCGCGCCGATCCGGCGCTGCTGGCGGGCGGCATCTGGGAGGCGCTGCTGACCACCGCCGCGGGCATGGCAGTGGCGATCCCGGCCTCCGCCGCGCTGACCTGGTTCGAGGCGGTGATCAGCCGCATCCGCCGCGATATCGAAGACAGCGCCACCCGGCTGTTCGTGGCGGCAGCGCCCGCAGAGCTGAAACTGGCGGCCGAGTGACGCGATGCTGCTCGATCCGCCCGCCAAACCCCGCCGCAAGCCGAGCCTGACGCCGATGATCGACGTGGTGTTCCTTCTGCTGGTGTTCTTCATGCTGGCCTCGCGCTTCGGCACGGAGGCAGTGCTGGACCTGCCGCTGGCCGGCCAGGGCGGCGCCTACACCGGCCCGCCGCGGCTGATCGGGATCGGCCCGAACAGCCTGGATATCAACGGCGTGCCGGTGGCCGACAGCAACCTGGCGCAGGCGCTGGCGCCGCTGATGGAAACGCCGGGTGACATGCTGGTGCTTCGCGGGCGCGGCAAGGCTGACCTGCAGCGCATCACCGATGTGACCGCGCTGCTGCGGCAGGCAGGCTTTACCAATTTCGTCCTGGTGGAATGAGGAGGCGTTCATGGACCTGACCGATCCCCCCGGCCGCCCGCGCGCCGAATCCATCGTTCCGATGATCAACGTGGTCTTCCTGCTGCTGATCTTCTTCCTGATGACCTCCCGCCTCGCCCAGCCTGAGCCCTTCGAGGTCACCCCGCCCGAGGCCGCGCTGGACACCGAGGCCAAGGCGGACGCGGTGCTGTACATCGACGCGGAGGGCCAAATGCACTTTGACGGTTCCGCTGGTGAAGCGGCAATCGCCCGGCTGGCCGCCGCCAGCGCGGACAATGCCGCGGTGCAGCTGCGGGCCGATGCCGGGCTGGAGGCCGCAGCGCTGGCGCGGATCCTGCGGCAACTGGCGGCAGCCGGGCTCAACCGGGCCGAACTGGCGGTGCGCCCGCAATGAAACGCGCCGCCGAACTCACCGTCTTTGCCGGGATCGCCGCGCTGATCCACGCCGCGCTGTTTGCCGCCGCGCCCCGCTCCGGCGCCCAGTCGAGCGGCGCGGGCGGCGAGGCGCTGGTTTCGGTCCAGGCCGCCGATGCCACCGTTGCGGACATGGTGGAAGCCTGGCAGCGCCCGCCGCAGGCGGTGCCGCAGCTAACGGCAGACCTGTCTCAGTCCCTCAGCGTCCCCGCACCCCCCGCAGTGCCGCAATTCGAGCTGGCCCAGGCGCCGCGCGCGGCCGCGCAGATTGCGCTGGCCCGGCCCGCGCCCGCCGGCACGCTGGAGGTGGACACCGCCGCCCCGCCCCCGCCGCCGCCTGAGGAACAGCCGGAAACCGCAGCCAAGCCAGCCCCCCGCCCCAAGGCGGTGCCCGAACTGCAGCAGGCACGCAAGGCTGAGCAGACCGCGGCCAGCCGGGCCGGGCAGCGGTCTGCCGGATCCGGCGGCGGCGCCCAGGCCGGGCAGGCCGGAAACGCTGCCGCTGCCACCGCCCGGGCCGGGCAAGAGGCCAAGCTGCAAGCGGTCTGGGGCGCCAGGATCCGCGCCCGCATCGAACGCCGCAAACGCTTCCCCGCTGGCGCCAGCGGCAGCGGCGTGGCGGTGGTGCGGATCACCGTGTCCCGCTCCGGCCAGCTGCTAGAATACCGGATTGCCAAATCCTCCGGCAGCGCCGCGTTCGACCAGGCGGCGCTGCAGGCGGTCGCCCGCGCCGGGACATTCCCCGCCGCGCCGAAAAAACTCGGCCTCAGCCAGCTCACCTTCACCCTGCCGATGCGCTTCTCGAAATAAGCACGGCTGCGGGTTCGGCCCGCAAAACAAAAAAAGGCCCGCGCTGCCTGCGCGGGCCTTTTCCTTGTGTGAACCGCTGCGGGGCGGCTCAGAACTTCGTGGTCAGCGTCAGCGCCACGCTGCGCCCTTCGCCAAAGTAGCAGGCACCGCCCGCACAGGTGCTGACATACCGCTCATCGCTCAGGTTGCGCAGGTTCATCGACACCAGCCAGTTGTCCTGGCCATAAGACACAGCCGCGTCGTACAGCGTGTAAGACGGCGTCAGATAGGTGCTGGACCCGCCCCAGGCCTCGCCGTTGTAGCGGACCCCGGCGCCCAGCGTCCAACCCTGCAGCCGGCCCTCCAGCGGCGCGTAGTTCAGCCACAGCGACGCCGCGTTCTTGGGCACCTGGGCGATGTAATCGCCCTCCGCATCCTCGGTATCGAGATAGGTATAGGCGGCATCAACAGTCAGATCGCCAAAGCGGTGATACGCCTCCAGCTCCAGCCCCTTGGCGGAGGCTTCGCCGGTCTGCACCTGAAAGCCGGGGTTGCCCGGATCGGCCACCGTCAGGTTCGATTTGGTCAGGTCGAACACTGCCGCCGTCAGCAGCGTATCGGTGCCAGGCGGCTGGTATTTCACCCCGATTTCAACCTGCTCGCCGCGGGTCGGCTCAAACGGGGTGCCCGCCGCATCGGTACCGATCGCATCCTGGCGGAAGCTTTCGGCGTAGCTGATGTAGGGGGCAACGCCATTGCCGAACCGGTACATCACCGCGGCATTGCCAGTCCACTCGCTGTCCTTGGCGGCAATGGAGGAAGCACCGAAGCTGCCCGTGCTCGGCCCGGTTTCGATATTGCCGTAGCGCAGGCCCAGATCAATGAACAGCCGGTCGTCATAGGCGGCGCGATGCTGCACATAGGCGCCGGTCTCGGTGATCGAGGTGCCGGGCGTGTCGGCCACGGTGATCGACGGATAACCCGCATAGACGGGGTTGAACGGATCGATGGGGCCAACCTGCGCGCCATAGCCGGTATCGCTGTCATAATGCCCGCGGCTGTAGCTGACCCCGGCAAAGGTCCGCATGTCAAAGACGCCAAGCGCATATTCCGCGGTGGCATAGGCGTCGATTGCCCAGGTCTTCAGCTTGTTTTCCGCCCGGTAGAAGGTGCGGTTGATGGTGCCGTCCGGATTGTACCGGCCCGTGCCGGTGTTGTCGAAGGCCCACCAGGCATGCTGGTACAGCGCTTCGGCCTCCAGATAGCGCGCGTTGGCGTTCAGGCTCCAGACCGGGTTGAACCGGTGCTTGAACATCGCGGTGATGGCGCGCTGCTCGCTGTCGAACCGGTCAAAGCCCGGCTCGCCCACGAAGACGCTGCTGGGGAGGAAATCACCGTTGCCGAACCCCGTCGCGGGCAGCAGCGTGCCATAGATCGAGGCGAACTGGATCAGCGGGCTACCGTTGTTGTCCTGATAATTGGCCAGCACCGTCAGCTCGGTATCCGCATTCGGCCGCCAGGTGATGGACGGCGCCAGCGCCAGTACATCGTCCTGCGAATGATCGACCTGGGTTTCCGAGTCCCGCAGCACCCCGGCGAAGCGGTAGCGCAGGGTGCCGCTTGCGTTCAGATCACCGCTCACGTCCGCGGCAACCTGCTTGCGGTCATGCGACCCCAACTGCAGCTGGAACAGGTTCTCAGCATCCTGCGCCGCAGTTTTCGAGGTGGTATTCACCACCCCGCCGACCGAACCGCTGCCATAAAGGCCGGAGGCCGGCCCCTTCAGCACTTCGACGCTGTTCAGCAGGAAGGGTTCCGGCTTGGTGTCGTTGTAAAAGCCGTAACGGGCCGGCAGCCCGTCATGCAGCGTGCTGGCCCTGAAGCCGCGCACCAGATACCAGTCCGCACGGTTGTCCAGCCCCCACTGGCCGCCGACGATGCCCGCGGAGTATTGCAGCGCCTGCTCCACGTTCTGAGCGCCGCGCGCGGCGATTTCCTGGGCGGTTACAACCGTCACCGACCGCGGCGTCTCCGCTATCGGGTCGCCGGTCTTGGCAATAGTGCCGGTCTCCAGCGAGACGCTTTCGCCAAAGAAGCCCTCGCCGCTGTGCCGGTTTACGTTGATTTGTTCAAGCTCGACAACTTCGGCCAGTGCCGGCATGGCTGCCAGCAGGGCGCAAGCTGACGCAGCAGTACGTCGCAGAATCATGTCCCATCTCCGCTATGTGCGGTTGCAATTTCTGCCTGACGTATTGCTGGGTAGGTGCGGGCTAGTAAGGATCGGGCGCGCGGTCAAGCGCCAATCGCCGCCCGCCGGGCCAAAGGCGCGCGGGCGGCCGGGAACAGCAGGTCCCAAGGGTCAAAACTTGCAAAAATGCATCACCTTTGCAGCCCGCGGGCACCTTTGAGGGGCGCGCAGGATCACACCCCCAGATAGCGGTCCGCCACCTCTGCCGGCAAATCGCCGATGCTGCCGCCCCAGGCGTTGCTGCCCTTGTTGAGGATCACCGCGCGGTCGGCGATGGCCGACAGCTCCCGCAGCGACTTGTCCACCACCAGAATGGCCAGCCCCGCCTCGCGCTTGAGCCGCCCGATCGCGGCCCAGATCTCCTGCCGCACCACCGGCGCCAGGCCTTCGGTCGCTTCATCCAGGATCAGCAGGCGCGGGTTGGTCATCAGGGCGCGGCCGATGGTCAGCATCTGCTGCTCGCCGCCCGACAGCGACCCGGCGGTCTGGCTGCGCCGCTCCTCCAGCCGGGGGAACAACTCTGCCACCTTGGCCATATCCCATGGTCCGGGACGGGCCGCGGCGATCAGGTTCTCCTCCACCGTCAGCGGCGCAAAGCAGCGCCGCCCCTCGGGCACCAGCCCGACCCCCAGCCGGGCGATCTTGTAGGACGGCAGTTGGCGCAGGTCATGGCCGTCGAACCGCAGCTCCCCCTTGGAGGGTCCCAGCATCCCGCAGATGGTCTTGATGGTGGTGGATTTGCCCATCCCGTTGCGGCCCATCAGCGCCACCACCTCGCCCTCGCCGATCTCCAGATCGACGCCGAACAAGGCCTGCGCCGGGCCGTAAAAGGCCTCGACGCCCTGTAAGGTCAGCAGGCTCATGCGGCGTCCTCCTCTCCCAGATAGGCGCGGCGCACCTCGGCGTTGGCGCGGATCTCATCCGCGGTACCGGTGGCGATGATCTGGCCGTAGACCAGCACGCTGATCCGGTCCGCGAGCGCAAAGACCGCATCCATGTCATGCTCCACCAGCAAAATCGGCGCCTCCTGCCGCAAACCGTCCAGAAAGCCGGTCAGCGCCTTGGACCCGGCAGCGCCCAGCCCCGCCATCGGCTCATCCATCAGGAACAGCCTGGGCTTCAGCGTCAGCGCCACCGCCACCTCCAGCTGGCGGCGCTGGCCGTGCGACAGGTCGGCGGTGCGGCGGTTTGCATCGTCCGTCAGCCCCACCCGCTCCAGCGCGTCGCGCGCCTGTTCCAGCAGCTCCGGATCCTTCATCACGTTGCGGAAGAAATGGAACGGCCGCCCCCGCCCGCCAAGCGCGCCCAGCACCGCGTTCTGCAAAACGGTGTAGTCCATCGCCAGCGCCGAGATCTGGAACGTCCGCCCCAGCCCCATCCGCGCCCGCGCCACGGTGTCCAGCGCGGTCACGTCGCGGCCCAGCAGCTCCACCCGCCCGCTGTCGGGCGCGATATTGCCCGCGATCTGCTTGATCAGGGTGGATTTGCCCGCCCCGTTCGGCCCGATCAGCGCATGGATTTCACCGGGCCGCAGGTCCAGCGAGACATCTTTGCTGGCCTGCAGCGCGCCATAGCTTTTGTTCAGGCCTTGTACCCTCAGAACCGCCTCAGCCATGCGCCTTCTCCCGTCCTGCCAGCGCACCGATCAGCCCGCCGCGGGCAAACAGCACGATCAGCAGCAAGAGCACCCCAAGGAAGATCTGCCAGTAATCGCTGATTCCGCCCAACAGGTGCTCCAGAATGATATACAGCGCCGCCCCCGCAACCGGCCCGTAGAGCCGCCCGACCCCGCCAAGGATCACAAAGATCATGATCTCGCCGCTGGTGTGCCAGCTGAGCATGGTGGGGCTGACAAAGCGGTTGAGGTCCGCAAACAGCGCCCCCGCCAGCCCGGTGATGGCGCCGGAGATCACGAATGCCGTCAGCCGCAGGGTAAAGGGCGTCAGCCCCACCGCCTGCACCCTATCCTCATTCTGCCGCGCCGCCGCCAGCGCCAGCCCGAAGGGAGAGCGCGCCAGCCGGGCGGCAAACACCAGCGCAAGACACAGGATCACATAGGCAATGGCAAAGAACTGGATCGGATCCAGGGTGTTGAGGCCCGGAAATTCATTGCGCACCCAGATCGACAGCCCGTCCTCGCCGCCGTAAGCGCTCCAGCTGATCGCGAAGTAATAAAGCATCTGGCCGAAGGCGAGGGTGATCATGATGAAATAAACGCCCGAGGTGCGTAAAGACAGCGCCCCGATCACCAGTGCGGCCAGCGCGCTGAAGACCACCGCCACCAGCCAGATCAGCGGCATCTGGTTGCTGCCCTCGAACAGGAACGGCCAGTCAAACAGCGGCTCGTAGTTCTGGGCATGGGCGGCGAGAATGCCCATGGCATAGCCGCCGATCCCGAAGAACGCCGCATGGCCCAGGCTGATCAGCCCGCCAAGGCCCAGGGCGATGTTCAGCCCCACTCCCGCCAGCGCCAGGATCGCCGCCTTGGTCGCCAGAGTAATGATGAACGGCTCATCCAAGCTCCACGCCGCCAGCGGCACCAGCAGCAGCGCCGCAATCATCGCCCAATTGAGCAGGCTCTCGCGCGTCAGCATCATGCGCTCCCTCCATAAAGGCCAGAGGGGCGCACCAGCAGGATTGCCGCCATCAGAATGTAGATCAGCATCGAGGCCAGCGACGCCCCGGCGGAGGCCGCGCTGGCCGGGTCCAGAAACAGCGCAAACAGCTGCGGCAGGAACACGCCGCCCAGGGTGTCGGTCATCCCCACCAAGAGCGCACCGGCCAGCGCGCCCTTGATGGAGCCGATGCCGCCAATGACGATCACCACAAAGGCGAGGATCAGCACAGGCTCGCCCATACCGACCTGCACCGACTGGATCGCGCCGACCAGCGCGCCCGCCAGCCCCGCCAGCGCCGCGCCCAGGGCAAAGACCAGCGTGTAGAGTTTCGAGATATCAACGCCAAGCGCGGCAATCATCTCACGGTCGGCCTCGCCCGCGCGGATCTGGATGCCGATGCGGGTGCGCGCGATCAGCAGGAACAGCCCGGCAGCGATACCCAGCCCGATCAGGATGATGGTCAGCCGGTAGAGCGGGTATTCAATGCCGCCCGGCAGGCTCACCGGCCCGGACAGGTAGGACGGCACATCCAGAAACAGCGGGAAGGAGCCGAACAGCCAGCGGGTGCCCTCAGAGAAAATCAGGATCAGCGCGAAGGTCGCCAGCACCTGGTCCAGATGGTCGCGGCGGTAGAGGCGCCGGATCACCACCAGCTCCATCAGCGCGCCGGCAGCGGCGGCGGCGGCCAGGCTTGCGATCAGCGCCAGCAGGAACGAACCGGTCCAGCCCGCAACGGCGGCCGCCGCAAAGGCCCCCACCATGTAAAGCGAGCCATGGGCGAGGTTGATCAGCCCCATCACCCCGAACACCAGCGTCAGCCCGGCTGCCATCAGGAACAGCATCACCCCGAGCTGGAGCCCATTCAGGATCTGCTCCAGAACTAGAATATAAGTCATTTTCGGATTTCCGCGGGGAAGCCTGGCCGTTTGCGGAGACGCCGCACAAGGCGTCTCCGCTCAGGGGCTTAGCTTACATCTTGCACTCGCCGCCATAGGCGTCGGCGTGGTCTTTTAGGCCGGTGGCGATGATCTTGTTGGTAAAGACATCGCCTTCCTTGATCACTTCGCGGACGTAAATGTCCTGGATCGGGTGATGGTTGTCCCCGAACTTGAAGCTGCCGCGCACGGAGGCGAAATCCGCCGCCTTCAGCGCCGCGCGGAAGGCGTCCTGATCGGCAGGCTCCGCCTTGTCCAGCGCGCTCAGGATCAGGTTGGCGGTGTCAAAGCCCTGGCTGGCATACAGCGACGGCAGGCGCCCGTATTTCTCCTGGAAGGAGGCGACAAATTCGGCGTTGGCCTCATTGTCGATGTCCTTGTTCCACTGCGAGGTGTTCTTCACCCCCAGCGCCGCGTCGCCGACGGCCTGCAGGATGCCCTGATCAAAGGAAAACGCAGGGCCGACCACCGGCAGATCGACGCCGCTGCCCGCATACTGCTTGAGGAAGGAAATCCCCATGCCGCCGGGCAGGAAGAAATAGACCGAGTCGGCACCGGAGGCCCGGATCTGCGCGATCTCGGCGGCGTAATCGGTCTGGCCCAGCTTGGTATAGATCTCACCCGCCAGCTCGCCCTCATACATCCGCTTGTAGCCGGTCAGCGCGTCCTGCCCCGCCGGATAGTTCGGCGCCAGGATGAAGCTGTTCTTCAGCCCCGCCTCATTGGCATAGGCGCCCGCGGCCTCGTGCAGGTTGTCGTTCTGCCAGGCAACGTTGAAATAATTCGGGTGGCAGCGCTTGCCCGCCAGCGCCGAGGGACCGGCGTTGGGCGACAGGTAGAACACGCCCTGCGCGGTTGCGGCGGGCACCACAGCCATCGCCAGGTTCGACCAGATGATGCCGGTCATGATGTCCACCTTCTCGGACTGGATCATCCGGTCGGCAATCTGCACCGCCGCTTCAGGCTTGCGCTGATCGTCCTCGATCACCACCTCGACGCCCTCGCGGCCGTCCTGTTCGATCGCCAGCATGAAACCGTCGCGCACATCCACGCCCAGCCCCGCGCCGCCGCCGGACAGGGTGGTGATCATGCCGATCTTGGTGTCGGCCTGGGCCGCAGCCGCCAGCGCCGGGACCGTCGCTGCCATGGCGAGCATCCGAATGGTCTTCATTACGTCTTTCCTCCCAGAATGTGCCCCGGCCCTTGGGCCTGGGTTCTTGATCAAATGCTTGCGGCTTTACCGCCGCCCCGGCAGACGCCAAGACCGGCAAAAGCCCGCATCTCCCCGGCTGATCTCGCGCCAGCCCTCGGGATGAGCCTACGCAGGCTTGGATTATTATTTCAAGCATAAAATATGTAGGGAAATATTGTTGCCCTATTTCCCCGCAGCCCGTTCAAATGCGTCAGCGGCAGAAGCGAGGGGCCGGCCCCTCGCGCTCCCCGGAGTATTTGGGGAAAGATGAAACAACGGGGGTTTCCCGGTGCCGGGCGCACCGGTCAGGCTGGCGCGAAGAAGGCCGCCAGATGGTCGATCAAGGCCCGGATCCGCGCCGTCAGATGGCGGCTGGGGGGATACACCGCATAAAGCGTGATCGGATCGGTTTCCTGTTTTTCGAAAAGCACTTGCAGCCTGCCGTCCCGCAGAAACGGCAGCGCGGTGTAATGCGGGCAGCGGGCAATGCCCAGGCCATGGGCCGCCATATGCGCCACCGCCCGCGGCGAGTTGGCCCGGAAGCTGCCACCGACGGGGATGGTTCGCGCCCCGCTGCCGCGCCCGAACGCCCAGACCTCCGGCTGCGGCGCGGTGGTGAGCAGCAGGCAGTTGTGGGTAGCCAGCGCCTCCGGCTCGGCAGGCTCGCCATGGGCGGCCAGGTACTCCGGAGAGGCCACCACCACCCGCCGCATGCGGCACAGCTTGCGCGCCACAAGCGTCGAATCCTTCAACGCGCCAAAACGGACCGCCAGATCCACCCCCTCCTCCAGAATCGGCAGGTGGCGGTCGGACAGCACCAGCTCCACCGCCACCTTGGGGTGCGCCTGCTGGAAGGTGTGCAGCGCCTCCACCAGCTCACGGCTGCCCAGGCCAGTAGGGGCGGTGATGCGGACCGGGCCTGCCAGCTCCTGCTGGCGCAGCTGCACCACGTCCTCCAGCTCGTCGAATTGGTCGAGCAGCGGCAGGCAGCGCTCCAGATAGGCCCGCCCGGTGTCGGTGAGCGTCACCTTGCGGGTGGTGCGGTTGAGCAGCTGCGCGCCCAGCTGCTCCTCCAGCCGGGCGACATATTTGCTGGCCAGCTTGGTGCTGATTCCCATCTGCCGGGCGCCGCCGGTAAAGGAGCTTTGCGCCGCCACCGCGGCAAAGGTGCGCATACAGTCCAGCTTGTCCATCGCGGGGGCTCCCATCGCCGGTTTATGAATGCAATGTACATAATCATTCCACAACAAGGAATATTATCGCCAATGACCAGGCGGCGTATCTTCCGGGTGTCTTCACAACCCCACGGCACATGCCAAGCAAAAGGACCCCAGACATGCCCCAGACCCTCCGCATTCACGGCTTCCCCCTGTCCGGCCATTCCCACCGGGTGGAGCTGTTCGCCTGCCTCGCCGGGATCGCCCATGAGATGGTCACCGTCGACCTTGCCGCGGGCGAGCACAAGCAGCCGCCGTTTCTGGCGCTGAACCCCGCAGGCCAGGTCCCGGTGATCGAGGACGGCGGCACCGTGATCAGCGATTCCAACGCCATTCTGGTCTACCTCGCCCGCAAATACGCCCCGTCCTGGCTGCCGTCCGACCCGGTGCAGGAAGCCGAGGTGCAGAAGTTCCTGACCCTGGCCGCGGGCGAGATCGCCTTCGGCCCGGCGGCGGCGCGGCTGATCACCGTCTTCAATGCGCCGATCGATGCTGCGTTCTGCGCCACCGTGGCGGCCCGCGTTCTGGGCAAGATCGACGCCCATATGGAGGGCCGCTCGTTCCTGGTCGGCGACGCCCCCACCATCGCCGACGCGGCGATCTATTCCTACGTCGCCCACGCGCCCGAAGGCGGCATCTCGCTGGCCCCCTACCCCAACGTGCGCGCCCTGCTGGCCAATATCGAAGGGCTGAAGGGCTTCAAGCCGATGCCCGCCACCAAGGCCGGGCTGGCAGCCTGATCCTTGCCCAACACCCGCGCGCGGCGAACGGTGCCTGCGCCGCCGCGCGCCCCTCTCAGCCAGAAGGAGGTTTCGATGACGCCCCTCGATGCGAACACCCCCTCCCCCTTCCACGAAGGCGAACAGGAAATGCAGCGCCGCGCCGGCAAGCGCGAGGTGATGGAGACCTTTGGCCGCCGGGTGATCCGCAGCTTCATGCCCGACCAGCACCGGTTGTTCTATGCCCAGCTGCCGTTCCTGGCAGCGGGTGCCGTGGACAGCGACGGCTGGCCTTGGGCCAGCCTGCTGAGCGGCCCGCCCGGTTTCGCCGCCTCCCCGGATCCCCAGCACCTGGATATCGCGCTGGCGCCGGATCCCCGCGATCCGGTGCAGGCGGCGATCCGCGAAGGTGCCGCAGTTGGATTGCTTGGGATCGAACTGCACAGCCGCCGCCGCAACCGGGTCAACGGACGGGTGTCGGCGGCCGGTCCCGATGGCTTTGCCCTGCGGGTCGACCAGTCCTTCGGCAATTGCCCGCAATACATCCAGCTGCGCGGGCTGGAACCGGCCGAACCGCACGCCCCTGCGCAGCCGCAGCCCTTCACCGGCCTCAGCGGCAGCCACGCCGCGCTGATCGCCGGGGCCGACATGTTTTTTGCCGCCAGCCACGTCCCCGCCGCCAGCCGCCCGGAGCGCGAAGGCGTCGATGTCTCGCACCGCGGCGGGCGGCCCGGCTTTGTCCGCATCGACGGCAACCGCCTGACGATCCCCGATTTCCCCGGCAACAACCACTTCAACACGCTGGGGAATTTCCTGCTGAACCCGCGCGCGGGCCTGGTGTTCCCGGACTTCACCACCGGCAGCCTGCTGCTGCTCACCGGCACCGTCGAGCTGCTGGACGAAACGCACCCCGAGGTCACCGCCTTTCAAGGCGCCGAGCGCGGCTGGCGGTTCACCCTGCATAAGGGCATCTGGCTGGACGGCATCCTGCCGCTGCGCGCCGCGCGCGGTGCGTTTTCGCCCAACACGCTGATGACGGACACCTGGGCAGAGGCGGAGGCCCGCGCCAAACTGGACCAGCAGCGCAGCGCCTGGCGGCGCTACCGGGTGGCCCGGACGGAGATGGAAAGCACCGTGATCCGCTCCTTCTATCTGGAGCCGGAGGACGGCGGCCCGCTGCTGCCCTTTGAGGCCGGGCAGTTCCTGACCATCCGCCTCACGCCGCCGGGCGCAAAGGCGCCGCTGGTGCGGACCTACACCGTGTCCTCCGCCCCCGGCGAGGGCCAGTTCCGCATCTCGGTCAAGCGCGAGGAGGCCGGAGCTATGTCCCGCCACCTGCACGCGCATCTGCAAACCGGCGCGGTGATCGAGGCCAAGGCGCCGCGCGGCGGGTTTTTTCTCAACACCGCAGAGAACCGCCCGGCGGTTCTGATCGCCGGCGGTGTCGGCGTCACCCCGATGATCGCCATGGCACGCCATGCGCTGCGCGAGGGGGTCCGCTCCCGGCACCTGCGCCCGCTGACCATCCTGCACGCGGCCCGCACCACTCAGGACCGCGCCTTTGCCCGCGAGTTCCGCAGTCTGGAGCAGGCCTCCGGCGGCCAGATCCGCTATGTCTCGCTGATCAGCGCGCCCGGTGCGCAGGAGGCGGCAGGCCGCGATTTCGATCATGCCGGACGGCTCAGCACCGAAATCCTGCAGCAGGTGCTGCCGCAGATGGACGCCGATGTCTACCTCTGCGGCCCGGGCGGCTTCATGCAGGCGGCCTATGACGGTCTGCTCAGCCTTGGCGTCAAGGACGCAGACATCCATGCCGAGGCCTTCGGCCCCTCCGCGCTGACACGCGCCCCGGCCCTCGGGGACACTGTTCCAGAAGCCGCCAGCGCCATCGTCCGCTTCACGAAATCAGGGTTTGAGCAGCCGTGGACCCCGGCGGACGGCACCCTGCTGGAGCTGGCCGAACGCCACGGTCTGACGCCGGAGTTCAGCTGCCGCGCGGGCACTTGCGGCAGCTGCGCCACCCGGCTGGGGGCAGGCAAGGTTGCCTACCGCACCCCGCCCGCCGCCGCGCCCCAGGACGGCGATGCCCTGATCTGCTGCGCGGTCCCGGCAACGGACACAATTGAACTGGACCTGTGACCCCGCACGGCACGCCGCTTAGGCTGCGCAAGGGTCTGCCGGGGGAGCGCCTACCGCCTGTTGTGGAAGATGAAGCCGATGAAGTTCAGCAGAAGCTGCGCGGCCAGGATCTGGGTGCTTTCGGTGGGATCATAGGCGGGCGCGACCTCCACCAGGTCGATGCCCGCCACATCGCCGCGCTTGCTGAGGCCCTGCAGCAGTTCCAGCACATCGTAATACAGAAACCCGCCGTGGCTGGGGGTGCCGGTGCCGGGGGCAATCGACGGGCAGAAGGCGTCAATGTCGATGGTCACGTAATAGCGCGCGCCTTCGGGGATGCGCTCCAGCACCGCGTCAGCCCCCAGCTTGCGCACCTGGCGCACCGACAGAATGTCGGACCCGCGCGCGCGGGCATCCTCATACCCTTCGCGCGCGGTGGAGGAGACATTGCGGATCCCCAGCTGCGTCATGCCGCAGACGTAATCCTTTTCGATCGCGCGGCGCATCGGGTTGCCGTGGCCGATGGTGACGCCCTTGCGCGTATCGACAAAGTCCAGATGCGCGTCGATCTGGACCACATGCAGGGGGCCGTTCCGGGCGCAATCCTGTGCAAAGGCATTGATGCAGGGAATGTTGACAGAATGGTCGCCGCCGATGACCACCGGCAGCGCGCCGGCCTCCAGGATCTTCGTCACCCCGTATTCGATACCGGCGTGGCTTTCCTCCGTCTTGGTGTGGATGATGTCGGCATCGCCCAAGTCAGCGATCCGCACGTCTTCGCCCAGATAGGTGGCGTCATCCTCGTGGTCATAGGCGCCGGCATGGCCGAAGCTGAACAGCGTCGAGGCCTCGCGCACCGCCCGCGGCCCGAACCGCGCGCCGGGGCGGTACTGGCAGCCGGAGTCAAAGGGCGCGCCGAGGATGGCAACATCGGCATCAATCGCGTCCCAGTCCTGCACATAAGGCGCCTTGCCAAAGGTGGCGATGCCGACAAAGGGCAGGTTCAGGCGGCCGGTTTCGTAACTGTGTCCAGGCATGGGCATCTCCGTCATCAGGTTTCACAGCACCTCAGCACGGGTCATTGCATGAAAAAATATCATGTTGCTTATCCTTACATAAGGTGAACTCATGTAAGTCCAGACCGGCGGCCGGGGAGGGCCAGCGCCATGAAACTGCTGCGCAGCACGCTGCTGGAAACCTTTGTCACCGTCGCCGAATGCGGCGGGTTTTCCGAGGCGCAATATGCGCTGGGGATCACCCAGCCGGCCATCAGCCTGCGCATCCGCGATCTGGAAACCGCCCTTGGCTACCGGCTGTGCGAGCGCGGCCGCGGCGGCTTCCGCCTGACCGAACGGGGCGAGGCCGCTTATCGCAAGGCCCGCAGCATCCTGCGCAGCGCCCGCGATTTCGACGCCGAGCTGCTGGAGCTGCGCGATGCCGTCACCGGCAGCCTCCGCATCGGCGTGGCGGATGCGGTCAGCAGCCTGCCCGGTCTCAACCTGGTGCAGGCGCTGCAGGCGTTCCTGTCCCGCCCGAACGAGGTGCGGCTGGAAATCACCGTCGCCTCCCCGGCGGAGCTGACCCAACAGCTGATCACCGGCGCGCTGCACGCCGCCATCGCGCCGTTCCGCACCCAAAGCGCCGGCCTGGCGTATGAGCCGCTGTGCCGCGAGGAGCACCGGTTTTACTGCGGCCGGGGCCACCCGCTGTTCCCGCTGCCGCCGCAGCAGGTCAGCCCGCAGGCGGTTGCGCAGCACCCGCTCTGCCAGCGCTCCTATGACATGCTGGTCTCCCCCGATCTCGGCAGCCCCGATCCGCAGGCGGTCGTTGCCAACATGGAGGCGATGGCGATGCTGATCGAAACCGGCCAGTACCTCGGCCCGCTGCCGCTGCATTACGCCGAAAGCCGGGTGCGCGCGGGCCGCCTGCGCGAGCTGTCCCACCCGCAGCTGCGCTGGCACTCCGCGTTTTCGCTCGCCACCCGGCGCAGCCACATCCGCAGCCGCGCGGTGGAGCTGTTCGTCGAGGACGTCCGCGCCGCCTGCCGGCACTGGTCCGGTCCCGACACGCCATCCTGATCCCCGCAAGCAGGAGCGCCGCCGTCCCTGGAAAACTGTGCTCTGACTTAGGCATAGGTTATAGTAATAAGGGGCCGATCAGTTTACCCCTGATCCGGCACTTTTTGCCTAAGCACAGATCATTCATCAGGACGATTTCATGAATTCGATTGAGAAGAACCTGCAATCCGTTGGAGTAAAACTACCCGAAGCCCCCCGGCCCCTGGGCAACTTCGCCCCCTATCTCGTGGATGGGGAGTTCTTGTATATCTCTGGACAAATATCCATAGCTCCGGATGGCCGGGTCATCCAAGGAAAGCTCGGCCAAGATATCGAGATAGAGCAAGGGATCGAAGCCGCACGCTGCTGCGGTATAGGTATCTTGGCCCGTGCCAAAGCCGCCATCGGCGATCTTGATAAGATAGAACGGCTCATAAAGCTGGGCGCTTTCGTGAATTCGGTCCCGGACTTTACCGGCCATCCAAAGGTCGTGAACGGTGCATCGGACTTTATGGTTCAGGCGTTGGGGCCTGAGAAAGCGAACCACGTGCGGTTTGCTGTCGGCAGCCCAAGCCTGCCCTCAAACGCGGCGGTCGAGATCGAAGCGCTGTTCCGCATCCGGCCAGGTCCCTGATCTGAGTGGCGGCCTGTACCGCCCGTCCCCGCAGGCTGGACATCTTTTGCCCGGCTGGCGCACTATCGCGATCAGTATCCAGGCCCGCGCTGCGGGGGAACCAAACAGGCCTGCCAGCCGTTATCCTGTGGGGACTCCGGCCCGCGGGCAGCCTGCCCTTCCCCCGCCGCCGGCGCGGCTCCTGAGGAAGTGATCGGCCCGTGAATGCAATATCTGCGGCCAATGCGCATTCTGTAACGGCATAAGCCAGGCGTGCGGACCCAGCCGCGCCACAAGCCCCTGAAGGAGCGATGGAGAACATGTCCCAGATATCCAGCACCGTCCTGGCGCTGCTTGAATTCCTGTCCTACGCTTTCATCTTCGCCATCGGGGCGGGCCTGTTGTGGCTGATCGTTCTGTATGTCCGCGACAAGACCCAGACCGACAGCACCCTGCGGCGCAACTATCCGGTGATTGCCCGCTTCCGCTATCTGTTTGAGCATCTGGGCGAATTCTTCCGGCAGTATTTCTTTGCCCTCGACCGCGAGGAGATGCCGTTCAACCGCGCCGAACGCTCTTGGGTCTACCGCGCCGCCAAGAATGTGGATTCCACCGTCGCCTTCGGCTCCACCCGCGATCTGCGGCGGCCCGCCACTGTCTACTTCGCCAACTGCCCGTTCCCGTCGCTGTCGCATGAGGCCTCGCCCCCGGCCGAAATCACCATCGGCCCCCATGCCCGCCACCCCTACACCACCAGCTCGATCTTCAACATCTCCGGCATGAGCTATGGCGCGATTTCGGTGCCCGCGGTGCGGGCGCTGTCGCATGGCGCCAAAAAGGCCGGCATCTGGCTCAATACCGGCGAGGGCGGCCTGTCGCCCTACCATCTGGAGGGCGGCTGCGACCTCGTGTTCCAGATCGGCACCGGCAAATTCGGCGTCCGCAAGCCCGAGGGCGGCTTTGACGAGGACAAGCTGCGCGCGGTGGCGGCGCATGACACCGTCCGCATGTTCGAACTGAAGCTCAGCCAGGGCGCCAAACCCGGCAAGGGCGGCATCCTGCCCGGCGCCAAGGTGACCCAGGAAATCGCCGAAATCCGCGGCCTTACCCCGGGCGAGGACGCAATCAGCCCCAACCGCCACCCGGAAATCGACTGCGTCGGCGATCTTTTGGACATGATCGCCTATGTCCGCGAAGTGACCGGCAAGCCGGTGGGGTTCAAGGCGGTGCTGGGCGCCTATGGCTTTATCGAGGGCATGTGCCAGGAGGTCCACTCCCGCGGCATCGAAAGCGCCCCGGATTTCATCACAATAGACAGCGCCGACGGCGGCACCGGCGCCGCCCCGATGAGCCTGATCGACAACATGGGGATGCCGCTGCGCGAAAGCCTGCCGCTGGCCGTCGATACCCTGATCCGCTATGGCCTGCGCGACCGGATCAAGGTTTGCGCCAGCGGCAAGCTGATCAACCCGTCAGAGGTCGCCTGGGCGTTCTGCGCCGGGGCCGATTTCGTCAACTCCGCCCGCGGCTTCATGTTCGCGCTCGGCTGCATCCAGGCGCTGCAGTGCAACAAGAACACCTGCCCCACCGGCATCACCACCCACGACCGCAGGCTGCAATTCGGCCTCGACCCGGCCAGCAAATCGGAACGGGTCGCCTATTACGCCCGCAACATGAAAAAGGAGGTCGGCATCATCGCCCACAGCTGCGGCGTGGCAGAGCCGCGGCTCTTGAAACGCTACCATGCGCGCATCGTGCTGGATACCGGCCGCTCTGTCTCGATGGATGAGCTGTATCCGACGCCGGAACAGCAGCACGCCGCACAATAAGGCCCCCCAAGCCGTCAACCCAACAGGAGCCCCCATGCCCGACTCTCACCCCCCCGCTTCCGCTCCGTCCAAAGCTTCCGATCTGCTTGTTGCCGCGCTGGAGCGGGAAGGCGTCGAATACATCTTTGCCGTCCCCGGCGAGGAGAACCTCGACCTGCTGGAATCCCTGCGCACCTCCAGCATCGAACTGGTGCTGACCCGCCACGAGCAGGGCGCGGGCTTCATGGCGGCGACCTATGGCCGCCTGACCGGCAAGACGGGGGTGTGCATGGCGACGCTTGGCCCCGGCGCCACCAACCTGGCCACCGCCGCCGCCTATGCCCATCTCGGGGCGATGCCGCTGATCATGATCACCGGGCAGAAGCCGATCAAGAAATCGAAACAGGGCCGGTTCCAGATCATCGACATCGTCAACCTGTTCGATCCGATCTGCAAGATGTCCAAGCAGATCGTCCACGGCAACACCATCCCCGCCCTGATCCGCGAGGCCTTCCGCACCGCCGAGGAGGAACGCCCCGGCGCGGTTCTGCTGGAACTGCCGGAGGATATCGCCGCCGAAGAAACCGACGCCTCTGTCCTGCAGCCCCACCCGCGCCATTACGCGGTGGCGGGCGACGCGGTGCTGAACGAGGCGGCAGAGATGATCCGGGCCGCCAAGATGCCGCTGCTGCTGGTCGGGGCCGGGGCCAACCGGCGCAAGGCCCGCTCGGCGCTGTGCGATTTCACCGACCTGATCCAGATCCCCTTCTTCAACACCCAGATGGGCAAGGGCGTGGTCGACGAACGCTCGGACCTGTTCCTGGGCACTGCGGCGCTGTCGGATGGCGACTATCTGCACTGCGCCATCGACCGCGCCGACCTGATCATCAACGTCGGCCACGACGTGGTCGAAAAACCGCCCTTCTTCATGGAGGAAGGCGGCACCAAGGTGATACATGTGAACTACAAGGCGGCGCAGGTCGACCGGGTCTATTTCCCGCAGCTGGAGGTGGTTGGCGATCTGGCCCAGTCGATCACCCGGCTGGGCAAGATCCTCGGCGGGCCGCTGGATTTCGACCGCAGCTATTTCGAGCGCGTCAAGCGGGAGACCGACGAGCATATCTCCGAAGGCGCCGATGACGGGCGCTTCCCGGTGATCCCCCAGCGGCTGGTTGCCGACACCCGCAAGGTGATGGACGAATGCGATATCATCGCGCTGGACAATGGCATCTACAAGCTGTGGTACGCCCGCAACTACAAGGCCTATCAGCCCAACACCGTGCTGCTGGACAACGCGCTGGCGACCATGGGCGCGGGGCTGCCTTCGGCGATGATGGCGGCCAAGCTGAACCCGGACCGCCGGGTAATGGCGATCTGCGGCGACGGCGGCTTTATGATGAACAGCCAGGAGATGGAAACCGCGGTCCGCCTCGGCCTCAACCTGGTGGTGACGGTGCTGAACGACAGCGCCTATGGAATGATCCGCTGGAAACAGGCCCACGCAGGCTTCGGCGACTGGGGGCTGGAGTTCAACAATCCCGATTTTGTCCAGTACGCAGGCAGCTACGGCGCCACCGGCCACCGGATCGAGCGCACCGAAGACCTGCTGCCAACCTTTGAAAAAGCCTTTGACGCGGGCGGCGTGCATCTGATTGATGTGCCGGTGGACTACAGCGAAAACCAGCGGGTCCTGATCGAGGAGCTGGCCGACAAGGTGTGCCTGATATGAGCGAAACCATAGACGTTGTGAACCCGTTCAGCCTGGAGTGTATCGGCACGGCCGAAACCTCAGGCTGGGACCGGATCGACGCGATGCTGGACACCGCGCACGGGCTGTTCCGCAACCGCGATGCGTGGCTGCCCGCCTATCAGCGCATAGACATCCTCAAGAAAACCGCCCGGCTGATGGAGGACCGCTTTGACGAGCTGGCCCTGCTGATCGCCAGCGAGGGCGGCAAGCCCTTGGCCGACGCCAAGGTCGAGGTCAAGCGCGCCATCGACGGGGTGGAGCTGTGCGTGCATGAGATCGGCCAGATGGCGGGCACCGAAATCCCGATGGATCTGACCGAGGCCGGATCGGGCCGCATCGCCTTTACCCAGCGCGAGCCGATCGGGGTGGTGGTGGCCGCCAGCGCCTTCAACCATCCGCTGAACCTGATCGTGCATCAGGTCGCGCCGGCGGTGGCCACCGGCTGCCCGGTGATCGTGAAACCGGCGCAGGACACGCCACTGTCGTGCCAGGCCTTTGTCGCCATGCTGCACGAGGCCGGGCTGCCGCAGGACTGGTGCCGCGATGTGGTCTGCTCCAACGCGGTGGCGGAGAGGATGATCACCGACCCGCGCACGGGGTTCTTCTCCTTCATCGGCTCCGCCCGCGTCGGCTGGATGCTGCGCTCCAAGCTCGCCCCCGGCACCCGCTGCGCGCTGGAACACGGCGGCGCCGCGCCGGTGATCGTGGCCGAGGACGCGGACATCGGCGCGATGATCCCGCTGCTGGCCAAGGGCGGCTTCTACCACTCCGGCCAGGTCTGCGTCTCGGTGCAGCGGGTGTTTGCCCCCGCCGCCAAGGCCGAAGAGATCGCGCAGAAACTGGCCGAAGCGGCACAGGCGCTGAAGGTCGGCGATGCCACCGACCCGACCGTCGACTGCGGCCCGCTGATCCGCCCGGGCGAGGTCGACCGGGTCGAGGACTGGGTGCAGGAGGCACTGGACGGCGGCGCCAGGCTGCTGGCGGGCGGCAAACGGCTGGGCAAGACCACCTATGCCCCCACCGTGCTGCTGGACCCGCCCGCGGAGGCCCGCGTGTCGCAGCAGGAAATCTTCGGCCCGGTGATCTGCGTCTACAGCACGGACAGCATCGCGCAGGCCATAGGGACCGCCAACAGCTTGCCCTATGCCTTCCAGGCCGCGGTCTTCACCCAAAGCCTGGACACCGCGATGCAGGCGGTGCGCGGGCTGGATGCCACCGCGGTCATGGTCAACGACCACACCGCCTTCCGGGTCGACTGGATGCCCTTCGCCGGCCGCCGCCAGTCCGGCTACAACACCGGCGGCATCGGCTACACCATGCATGACATGACCCAGGACAAGATGGCGGTGATCCGGCTCTGACGCGGGGATGCGCCGGGCAGGGCTGTTCCAGCCCCGCCTAGGTCGCCGCCGCCGGGGCCGGTTTTTCGTCCCGCGGCGGGAGGCCGAACTTGCGGGCATATTCGCGGCTGAACTGGGTCGGGCTTTCATAGCCCACGTCATAGGCCGCCGAGGCCACCGACCGCCCGCCGCTCATCAGCAAGCGCCGCGCCTCCAGCAGCCGCAGCTCCTTCTGGTACTGCAGCGGCGTGGTGGAGGTGAGCGTTTTGAAATGCTCGTGAAAGGTCGACTGGCTCATCCCTGCTGCGGCGGCCAGCTCCGCCACGGCGATCGGCGCCTTGTACCCCGCGCGGATCAGCGCAATCGCCTTGGAAATCCGGCTCGCCGGGCTTTCGTGCAGCAGCAGCTGCCGCAGCATCCCGCCGTGCTGGGCGCGCAGCAGCCGGAAATGGATCTCCCGCAGCACCAGCGGCGCCAGCGCCTGCACCTCCGCCGGGTCCTGCGACAGCCGGAACAGCCGCGCCATCGCATCGGTCAGCGCCGCATCGCTGTCCGCCACGCTCATCGAATGGGTGCCCCGCTGCTGTCCCGCTGCCGCGCCGGCCTCATCATACAGGCTGCGCGCGGTGGCCAGATCCAGCCGCAGCACCAGCGAGACATAGGGCTTGTCCGGCGCGGCATCGATCACCCCCGCCGTCACCGGCAGCGCATGGCTGACGATCAGCGACATGCCCGCGCCATAGCGGATCACCCGGTCTTCCAGATGCGCCTCCTTGGCGCCCTGCAGCACCAGGCACATGACGGGCTCATAGACCATCGCCTGAAATTCGGTCGGGGTCTCGCGGCAAAAGGCGAACAGCCCGCCCACCCCGGTCTCGCAGCCGTCCTCCGGCGTGCCCTTGGCGCGGACAAAGGCGGCAACTTCTTCGATCAGATCCTGCGGCACCATTGGCGCACCTCCTGTTGCAGCTGACTATAGGCGCGGGGCAGCCGCAACAGAACCGCAAATCCCGGCGGTCTGGAGGATCAGGCAGATCATCCGGAGGATCAGGCACGGCAATCCGCCCCGCACGCCCTACCTTTTTCTGCAACCAATACAGCCGGGGCGGCGGCAAGCCCTGGCAGCACAACACTTGCGGGAGGATATTTCATGTACACAGACGCAGTTGCAGCAGGCGGCCTGGCGGTGGTGACAGGCGGTGCCAGCGGGGTTGGATTTGCGGCCGCCGAACGCTTTGCCCAGGCCGGGCTGGGGGTGGTGCTGGCCGACCTGCCGGGCGACGCGCTGGAGCAGGCGGCAGAGCGCTTGCGCAGCGTCGCTGCGGCGAACGCGCCGGTGCTGGCGGTTCCAACGGACGTCAGCAAGCCGGAGGAGCTCGCGGCGCTGGCCGATGCCGCTTTCGACGCGGGCGACGTGGCGGTGCTGATGAACAACGCAGGCATCGCCCGCCTCTCCGGCAGCTGGGAAAACCCGGACGCCTGGCGCGCGATGATCGAGGTGAACCTGTTTGGCGTGCTGAACGGCGTGCAGGCCTTTCTGCCCCGGATGATCGCCGCCGCGCGCCCCGCGGCGGTGGTCAACACCGGCTCCAAACAGGGCATCACCACACCGCCGGGCAATCCGGGATACAATGTCTCCAAGGCGGGGGTGAAGGTGCTGACGGAGATGCTGGCCCACGATCTGCGCCAGGCGGAAGCGCCAATCAGCGCGCATCTGTTCGTGCCCGGCTTCACCTATACCGGCATGATCGCCAGCGTCATGCCGGAAAAACCCGCCGCCGCCTGGACCTCCGGGCAGACGGTGGACCATCTGCTGACCCGCATGGCAGCGGGCGATTTCTATATCCTCTGCCCCGACAACGACGTGACCCCCGAGCGCGACCAGCGCCGGGTCGCCTGGGCCCTGGGCGACATCCTCGAAAACCGCCCGGCCCTGTCGCGCTGGCATCCCGATTACGCGGACGCCTTCGCCGCATTCGAAAAATCCTGACCCGTACATTCCAGCCAAGGGGAGGCCCCAGAACCATGGCAATTTCATTGAATCTCAACGGCCAGACGCATCAGGTGGAGGCCGAACCCGGCACCCCGCTGCTGTGGGTGATCCGCGATGAGCTGAAGCTCACCGGCACCAAGTTCGGCTGCGGCGTGGCCGCCTGCGGCGCCTGCACCGTGCATCTGGACGGCGAGCCCGTGCGCTCCTGCCAGACCTATGTGGAGGACGCCGAAGGCGCCGAGATCACCACCATCGAAGGGCTGGACTCCAAGGTGTCCAAGGCCGTGCAGGACGCCTGGGTGGAGCTGGACGTGGTGCAATGCGGCTATTGCCAGTCGGGCCAGATCATGTCCGCCGTGGGCCTGCTGAGCGAAAACCCCAAGCCGACGGTTGAGGAGATCGACGATTACATGGACGGCAACGCCTGCCGCTGCGCCACCTACCAGCGCATCCGCGCCGCGATCCAGCGCGCATCCGAAATGATGGAGGCCTGATATGACCCTCACCACCTCCCGCCGCGGTTTCCTCGCCTCCGCCGCCGCCGCTGCCGCGGTCCTCTATGTCGGCGTCCGTCCGAACGGCGCGCTGGCGGCCGGCGCCGCGCCTGCGCAGCTGAACCCGTTTGTGAAGATCAGCGCCGACGGCACCGTCACCGCCATTATCAAGCACTTCGAGAAGGGCCAGGGCCCGGCCACCGGCCTCACCACCCTGATCGCCGAGGAGCTGGGCGTTTCGATGGAGGACATTCGTTACGAATTCGCCCCCTCCGATGCCGCGCGCTATGCCAACCTGGCGTTCGGGCAGATGCAGGGCACCGGCGGCTCCACCGCGATGGCCAATTCCTTCATGCAGTACCGCCAGGCCGGGGCCGCCGCGCGCGAAATGCTGATCAAGGCCGCCGCCGAAGCCTGGGGCGCAGACGCCGCAGCGCTGAGCCTTGAGGACGGCATCATCACCGGCGCAGGCCAGTCGGCGCCGATTGCGGAATTCGTTGCCGCCGCCGCGCAGATGGAGGCCCCGGCAGAGCCGCGGCTGAAGGACCCCAGCGCATTCCGCCTGATCGGCAACCCGCAGGTGAAGCGGAAGGACTCGCTGCCCAAGACCAATGGCACCGCGATGTTTGCGATGGACCTGCATCTGCCGGGGCAGATGGTTGCCGTGATCCTCCGCAGCCCGCGCATGGGCGGGCTTGCCAGCGGGTTTGACGATACCGGCGCCATGGCGGTCAAAGGCTACATCCGCGCCGCCGTCCTGCCCAACCAGGCGGGCATCGCAGTCTATGCCGAGAACACCTGGGCCGCGTTCCAGGCCCGCGACGCGATCACCGTGGACTGGGATTTTTCAAACGCCGAACACCGCAGCTCGGACCAGATCCGCGAGGAACTGCTGGCCGCGGTGTACGCCGAGCCGGAATTCAACGTGACCGGCGCGGACCACGCCGCCACCACGGAGCAGATCAAGGGCGCGGCGCAGGTGGTGGAGCAGACCTTCTACTTCCCGCTGCTGGCGCACGCGCCGATGGAGCCGCTCACCTGCACGATCGAGGCCGACGCGGACGGCGGCGTCACTCTGCACGACGGCTGCCAGTTCCCCAGCGGGCCGCATATGGCACTGGCGCAAATCTTCCAGCTGCCGATGGACAAGGTGCGCATCAACACGATGTTCGCCGGCGGCTCCTTCGGCCGCCGCGCCACGCCGACGGCCGATTACCAGGTGGAGGCGGCGCTGGCCTTTGCCCTGACCGACCGCACCCGCCCGGTGAAACTGGTCTGGTCGCGCGAGGATGACATCACCGGCGGCTATTACCGCCCCGCGGTGGCGCACCGGGTGCGGGTTGGTCTGGACGCGGAGGGCAATATCACCGGCTGGGACCACCGCATCGCCGCGCAGTCGATCCTGAAAGGCACCGCGTTTGAGAGCATGATGGTGCACGGCGGCGTCGATCACAGCTCGGTCGAGGGCGCGGCGGACACCCCCTACAGGATCCCGGCGCAGTTCACCGGCCTCAGCGACGTGGCCAAGGCCACCCCGGTGCTGTGGTGGCGCTCGGTCGGGCACACCCACACGGCCTATGTGATGGAGGTGATGATGGACGAAGCCGCCCGCGCCTCAGGCCGCGATCCGGTGGACTTCCGCCTGGCCCTGCTGGAGGGCGGCGGCGCCGATCAGCAGCGGCTGGCCGGGGTGCTGAAACTGGCCGCGGAGAAGGCCGGCTGGGGCAGCGCGCCGGAAGGCCGCAGCCAGGGCATCGCTGTCCACAAGAGCTTTGGCAGCTATGTGGCCGAGGTGGTGGAGGTCTCCGGCAACGCCGGGGACGGGGTGAAGATCGAGAAAGTCACCTGCGCGGTGGATTGCGGCATCGCGGTCAACCCGGATGTGATCAAGGCGCAGATGGAGGGCGGCATCGGCTATGGCCTGGGCCATGCGATGCGCAACCAGATCACCCTGACCGAAGGCGTGGTGGACCAGTCCAACTTCCCGGATTACGAGCCGCTGCGGATCGGCGACATCGGTGCCATCGAGGTGCATATCGTGCCCTCTGCCGAAATGCCCACGGGGGTTGGCGAACCCGGCACCCCGCCCGCGGCCCCGGCGCTGGCCAATGCCATCGCGGCGGACGGCCCGCGGGTGACAGAGCTGCCGATGGTCCTGAACGGAGTCAGCTTCGCCTGAGCCTGCCCCGCGCCGGGCAAGGGATCCGGTGCGGGGAAATCCTTTTTAGTACAAGGGCTTAACAACCCCGCGTCAAACCAGACCCATGGCGATGGCGGACTGCGGGGTGATGCCGAGATCGGCAAACCCCGCCATTCCCTCGCCCACCGTGTTGTCGTGTTCCATCAGGGCGATCTGCGCCCGCGTCACCGGCGGCTGCGGCAGCAGCGACAGCGGCACCGCCCCCGCCCGCCATAGCGCAAAGGGCACCGGCAGCAGCAGGCGGCGGCGTCCCGACAGCACCGCCAGCCGCCGCAGGATTTCCCGGTAGGTGAACACATCCGGCCCGCCCAGCTCAAACACCTTGCGCGGCGCCCGCGCGCCATCCAGGAGGCGGCAGACCGCCTCTGCCACATCGCCCGCCCAGACCGGCTGCAGCCGCGTGCGCCCGCTGCCGAACAGCGGGATCACCGGCAGGCGGGCGACGATCTTCTGCAGGTCGCCGAAAAAGGCGCCGCTGCGGCTGAACATCACGCTGGGCCGCAGGATGACGGCGCCCGGAAAGACGCTGCGCACGGCGGCCTCGCCCTCGGCCCGGGCGCGCACATAGGCCGAGGGCGATTGCAAGCTGGCGCCGATGCCGGAGATATGGACCAGCCGCTGCACCCCGCCGTTCCGCGCCAGCCGGGCGATCCGGCGGGCGCCCTCGGCATGAACGTCCTGAAAGCTCTGCTGGCGGGTCTCGGCGTAAAAGCCGATGCAATTGACCACGGCAGCGGCGCCCTCCAGCGCCCGGGCCAGGGTGTCCGGGTCCGCCAGATCCATCCCCACCAGCCGGACCCCGCGGTCCCAGCTGCCGGGGTAAGAGGCCGCGGCCTCCGGAAACCGTGTTCCGGCGCTGACCGGGCAGCCGCGGTCCTGCAGCCGGCGCACCACCCGCTGGCCCAGAAACCCGGTGCCGCCAAGCACGATCACATTCCGCTCGCTGGTCTTCATGGCGCATAGCCCCGCGTAAGCCTGCGTCAGCGGCGCAGGCCTTTCCCGGCCCGGGTCCGCCCCAGGCCTGCCCGCCCGGCAGCAACCGCCCGGCGGACCATTCCATCGCAGCGCTACCACATAGCGCGGCCGCCCGCCCGCGCCACCGGCGCCAGCAAATGCGCCGCCCCAGCGCCATCGCCAGCCCGCACGCGGCGCGGCAGGCGGCGGCAAATTGTCAGCTGACAACTCCGGTAAAATTTTAGGCACCCCGCCAGGCTGCCGCGCGGTCAGGGCGGGCTGCCCGGGCACCGGCCTCAGACCGTCAGATCCTCCAGGATCCGGTCCATCATCGCATCGCAGGTGGCCAGCTGGCTCAGCTCCAGATACTCGTCCGGCTGGTGCCCCTGCCCCGCCATCGACCCCGGGCCGCAGACCACAGTTGGAATGCCCAGCCGGTCAAAGACCCCGGCCTCGGTGCCAAACGCCACCTTGGTGCAGCCGGGGCTGCGGGCCAGGGTGCGGGCATAGACCGCAACCGGGCTGTCCGGCGGCGTGCCGAGGCCGGGATAGGCGCTGTCCAGCGCCACCTCGATGCAGGCCTCCGGCGCCGGGTAGCGGGCAGAGACCCGGTCCGCCGCCGCCCGGATGCGGGCCATTATGTCCTCGGGCCGGTCGGCGGGCAGATGGCGGTATTCAAACGCCAGCTCAGCCCGGTCCGGCACGATGTTGAGCGCACTGCCGCCAGAGAGCGTCCCGGCATGAACCGTGGTGTAAGGCACATCATAGGCCGCATCCCGCGCGCCATGGGCGGCGAAGTCCGCCTGCAGCGCGCGCAGTTCCGCCAGGAAATCCGCCGCCAGATGCAAGGCGTTGGTGAATTGCGGCGCCAGCGCCGAATGGCCGCTCCGGCCGCGGCAGACGGCCCGCAACGCGGCCTTGCCCTTGTGGCCTGTGGCCACCTGCATCTGCGTCGGCTCGCCCACGAAACAGGCGCGCGGGCGGCCCGCCAGCGGCGCCAGCCGGTCCAGCATCTGCTGAATGCCAACGCAGCCGATCTCCTCGTCATAGGACAGCACGATCTTCAGCGGCGCCTTCAGCTCAGCCGCCGCCGCCCGCCCGGCCAGCGCCAGCACGCTCGCGGCATAGCCCTTCATGTCGGTGGTGCCGCGGCCATAGACGCGCGCGCCCTCACGGGTCAGGCGGAAGGGATCGCGGCTCCACGCCTGCCCGTCCACGGGCACCACATCGGTATGCGCCGACAGCAGAACCCCCGCCCCCGCCGGGCCGGTTTCGGCATAAAGCCCGGTCTTGCGGCCGCAGGGCGACGGCAGGCGCGTCACCCGAAAGCCATGCCCCGTCAGAACATCCTGCGCATAGGCGGCCAGGTCCAGGTTGGAGTTGCGGCTGACCGTGTCAAAGGCGGTCAGCCGCTCCAGGATCTCCAGCGTCCCGGCAAGGTCAGTCAAGCCGGAACCCGATCTTCAGCGCGACCTGATAGTGCGCGACCTTGCCGTCCTCGACATGGCCGCGGATCTCGCCGACCTCGAACCAGCTGATGTGGTCGATGGTCTTGGCGGCCCGGGCAATCGCGCCGCTCACCGCATCCTCGATGCTGCTGGCGGAGCTGCCCACCACGTCAACCGTCTTGTAAATTGCGTCACTCATCACGTTTCTCCTCACTCTGCGGCCAGCCCGGCAATGGCGCGCGGCACCTGCGGCGCGCCGCCGGTGCCGGCCCGTTCAGCGCCAGCCAGTGTGACGGATTTGCTGCCTGCGTCCAGCCATTCCGCCTCAAAGGCCCCGCGGATGCCCCCGTGCTGCGGCCTATCGCGGCGGCGGCGCGGCCAGACCCGGCAGCGCGCCGTCCGTCACCAGCTCCGCGCAGTGACCGGCAAAGGCGCGGATGGTGCTCGACTGCTCCGCATCCGGTGCCATCAGCAGCCCCATCCGCATCGGGCGCAGATCCCCCTTCAGCGGGATGAACCTCAGCGGTTTGCCATCCGGCGACCGGTCGTTGACCGGGCGGATATTGGCAATCGAATAGCCATAGCCATTGGCCACCAGGCTGCGCATCACCGCCATGTCGCGGGTGCGCTCCGCCACGTTGGGCGTGATCCCGGCCTGCTGGAAGAACGACAGGAAATAATCCGCGCTGAACGGCAGATCCAGCAGCACCATCGGATGCGCGCAGAGCGCCTCCACCGTGACCTCCGGCAGATCCGCCAGCGGATGGCCTTCGCCCGCCAGCGCATAGGGCGGCAGCTCCGCCAGCGGGATGAAGCGCAGATCGGCCGGAATATCCAGGTCGTAGGTCAGCGCGATGTCCAGCTCCGCCCGCCGGAGGCCGCTGAAGATCGCCGCCTGATCCAGCTCGATCTGGCGCACGGCCACCTCGCCGTAACGGTCCTCGAAGCTGCGCCGCACCGCAGGCAGCACCACCTGGGCAAAGGTCAGCAGGCAGCCGACCGCCAGCGGCCCGCGCACCTGGCCGCAGATGCCGTCTGCGATTTCGGCCATGCGGGCGGCCTCGCGCAGCACGCAGCGGGCCTGCGCCAGCATCACCCGCCCCGCCTGCGTCAGCGCCAGCCCCTGCGCGTGGCGGCGGACAAACAGCGGCACCCCGAATTCCTGTTCCAGCTGCGCAATCGCCGCCGAGATCGAGGGCGAGGACACGTTCACCTTCTCCGAGGCCAGCGCGATAGACCCCGCTTCCCCCACGGCGGCGAAATACTCCAGCTGGCGCAGCGTGTATCTGACAGGCAAGGGCAGGCTCTCCCGGGGCTGGGCGGATCAGGGCGCATCCTTGATCCGGGCGGTTTTCAGCGCAGTCTACGTCCGCGGCAGGGGCAAGGACAGGGGCCGCGCGCGCCCGCACAGCCCCGCCCCCGCCGCCGGTCACTCGTCGCCGGGCACGCCGTAGGACGGGGCCGCCCGCGGGTCGAGCGCGCGCTGCACATAGGCGTCCAGCTGCGGGCTGTAGATATCCCAGGCGGCGGCGACCGCCTCCACCGGGCAGTCCTCGCTCCAGTCGCAGCGCAGGTCGGCCACCGGCCAGCTCACCTTGCCGACCAGCTTCAGGCCCGCCGAATGCACCGGCCCGGCCTCGCCGCCCGCCGCCAGCCCGGCGCGCAAGGCCGCAATCAGCCGGCCGCCCAGATGCCCTTCAGCCGCCTGAAACCCCTCCACGATCGCCTGGCACACCCCGTCATTGGCCAAAAGATTGCCGCCCGAGGCCACGTCCCGGCCCTCTGCCTGCGCCCAGATCCCCAGCGCGTTCGCCCCGGAATGAATGGCGGTGCCGCCTGCGCTGTCCACCACCAGCACCTGCCGGTATTCCATGAAGCTGCCGCGCCGCTGCACTTCCTGCAGGGCCTCAGCCGCGCTCAGGCCCTGTCCCATCAGGTCCAGCGCCAAGGGCCCGAGGCTGGGGTCGGTCACGTTCTGGCTGGCCGCCGCGCCGGTGCCCGCCCGGGCAAAGGAACAGCGCGCCGCCACCGCTGGCGACGACGACGCGATCGCCACCCCGAACATGCCGCTGTCCGCACAGCGCGCCACAAGCGAAAATGTCATCGTCTCTCCTCCTCACCAGCCGCTGGAGATGATCCGTTCTTCATCTGGCCGGAAATATCCTCGGGGGTGAATTGAGCCGCAGGCTCAAGAGGGGGCAGACAGCCCCCTTCGCGCTTCCGGATTAGTCCGGAATGACCGCCGTGGCATCGATCTCCACCAGCCACTCGGGCCGCGCCAGCGCCTGCACCACCAGCCCGGTGCTCACCGGATACACCCCTTTGATATATTCGCCCATGGTGCGGTAGACCGCCTCGCGGTGGCGCACGTCGGTGATATAGACCACGACCTTCACCAGATGCTCCATCGAGCCGCCGGCCTCCCCGATCAGCTGCCGGATGTTCTGCATCACCTTATGGGTCTGCTCCGCCGGATCGTGGCTGCCGATATTCCTCGCATCATCGAGGTTCTGCGGGCACTGGCCGCGCAGATAGACGGTCTTGCCGCCATAGGTCACAACCGCCTGGCACAGGTCGTTGTCCAGGTTCTGTTCCGGGTAGGTGTCCCTGGTGTTGAACTTGCGGATGCGGGTATGGGCCATGGTGTTCTCCTGTCATGACGGCGGGCGGGCGGGTGCGGCGGCTGGGGCGCAATCCGCCCTCAGGCCTGCTCCGCGCCGCGCCCGGCAGGGCCGCGGTAGCTTTCATAGTGGCGCTGGATGGCGATCTGGTCCGCCACATGGCTGGCATCATGCCAGACGCCCCAGATAAAGGTCGAGCCGCGCCGCGACTGCCAGGGCAGGCCCAGGAAATAAACCCCCGGCGCGCGCGACACCCCGCGCTGGTGCTGCGGGCGGCCCTGATCGTCAAACGCATCCGCCTTCAGCCAGGAGAAATCCTGCCGGAAGCCGGTCGCCCAGAGAATAGTAGTGATGCCCTGCGCCTCCAGGTCCAGCGTGCGCAGCGGGCGGGTCAGGCACTCCGGGTCGGGGAAGGCCGCGCGCGCCTGCGGCTCCTCCGGCAGATCAAGGCCGTTGCGCGCCGCATAGGCATCGGCGCGGTCGAGGATCTTCAGGTAATCGGCATCGCCATTGGCGATGTTCTGCTGCAGGTCGCCCGCAAAGGCCAGCACCCCGCCCTCAAAGGCTTCGGTCATCCCCAAGAGGGTCACGCCCTCGCCCGCCAGACGGCGGAAATCCATCGTCCGCCCGCCATAGGCGCCGCTGACGGAGATCGTCACGTGCTGCCTGCCCGGGTCCTGCGCCGCCACGTCCCACAGGCCCAGCACCCCCAGCCACCAGACATAATCGCGGCCGCGGTACCGCCGCGGCGGCCGGTCGTGCGGCCCCACCGACAGATAGACCTTGCGGCCCGCGCGGTTCAGCTCATCGGCGATCTGCGCGCCGGAGGAACCCGCCCCCACCACCAGCACCGCGCCGTCCGGCAATTGCCCGGGGTTGCGGTAGCGGAAGGAGTGCAGCTGATGCACGCCCGCCGCCTGCGGCACCAGCGGCGGGATCACCGGGTGCTGAAAGGCGCCAGTGGCGGCGACGATGCGCTGCGCCTCGATCACCCCGTCCGAGGTCTCCACCCGGAACCTGCCGCAGCCGTCGAGGCGTTCTGCCTTCAGCACCTCCACCCCGGTGCGGACCGGCGCGCTGATGCGTTCGGCATATTCGGCAAAATACTCTGCCACCCGGTCCTTGCCCGCAAACGCCTCCGGGCCGGTGCCGGTGAATTCGAGATTGGGAAAGCGGTCATGCCAGGCCGGTCCGTTGGCGACCAGGGAATCCCAGCGGCCGGTCCGCCAGGCCTCGGCGACGCGGTTCTTTTCCAGCACCAGATGCGGCACGCCGTTGCGGCTCAGATGCTCGCTCATGGCGATGCCCGCCTGGCCTGCGCCAACCACCAGCGTGTCAACCGTTTCTGCCGCCATATCCGCCCCCCTGCGATCCCGCGCGGGCTGCTGCCCCGCCGCGCTGTCCCGGCAGCATTTCCACATCACAGGGCCAAGGCAAAGAAGTGCATGGCGAACCGCTGCTTCGCTTGAGGCTAAGCAAGGAGTTTTCGCTGCGTTCAGGGCCTTGCGGGACATCCGCAGCACAGCCCGCCCCGGCGCACGGCCGTCAGCGCATCACAAAGGGGTCCGGGATCACCTCATCGCTGGTGCGCAGCCAGACCGTCTTCACCCTGGTGTAATCCAGCGCCGCCTGCAGCCCGCCCTCGCGCCCGTGGCCGGACAGCCCGTGGCCGCCAAAGGGCGCAACCGGGCTGACCGCGCGGTAGGTGTTGACCCAGACAATCCCGGCCCGGATGCCCCGGATCATCCGGTGCGCCCGGGTCAGGTTCTGGGTGAACACGCCCGAGGCGAGGCCGAAGGCAGTGCTGTTGGCAATCTCCACCGCCTCCGCCTCGGTGCCGAACTCCACAACAGACAGGACGGGACCAAAAAATTCGGTGCTGAGGCAGGGCGCCCCCGGCGCGTCAGAGCAGTCCAGCACCGTGGGCGGGAAATAGAACCCCTCCCCCTCCGGCACGGTGCCGCCGGTGATCAGCTTCGCACCCGCCTCGACCGACGCCGCGATCAGCCGCAGCGCATGGCCGCGCTGTTTGAGGGTACAAAGCGGCCCTACTTCGGTCGCCATGTCATCCGGCGCGCCGATGACCACCGCTTCGGCCTTTTCCTTCAGCCGCTTCAGAAACGCATCCTTGATGCCCCTCTGGATCACCAGCCGCGATCCGGCAACGCAGCTTTGCCCGGTGGCGGCAAAGATCCCCGACACCTGCGCATTCACCGCGCTTTCCAGATCGGCGTCGTCGAACACGATGAAGGGCGACTTGCCGCCCAGCTCCAGCGAGGTGGAGGCGAGGTTTTCCGCAGAATTGCGCACAATATGGCGTGCGGTCTCCGGTCCGCCGGTGAAAGCGACATGCGCGACCGAGGCGTGGCGGGTCAGCGCCGCCCCCGCCTCCGGCCCGCCGGTGATCACGTTCAGCACGCCGGGCGGAAAGCCCGCCTGATCAAAGATCCGGGCAAATTCCAGCATCGGCGCGGGACCGTCCTCAGACGCTTTCAACACCACCGTGCAGCCCGCCGCCAGCGCCGGGCCGATTTTCACCGCCGACAGGAACAGCTGCGAATTCCACGGCACGATGGCGGCCACCACCCCCACCGGCTCGCGCCGCAGCCAGACCTCCATGTCCGGCTTGTCGATCGGCAGATGCGCGCCCTCGATCTTGTCCGCCAGCCCTGCGTAATAGCGGTAGTAGTCCGCCACATAGGCGATCTGGGCCGAGGTTTCGCGAATGATCTTGCCGGTGTCGCGGGTTTCCAGCTCCGCCAGCCGGGGCGCGTTTTCCGCCACCAGATCCGCCAGCCGCAGCAGGAGCTTGCCGCGCTGGGTGGCACTCATGCCCGCCCACTCGGGTGAGAAGAATGCAGTCTCCGCGGCCCGAACCGCCCGGTCCACATCCGCCGCCGAAGCGCTTGGCATCCGTGCCCAGGCTTTGCCGGTGGCCGGATCGAGGCTGGCAAAGGTCTCGCCTGCGTCCTCAAACGCCCCGCCAATATACTGCTGGAAGGTCTGCATCTGCCGCTCCCTTATTGAAACGCCGGCATCACTTGCGCGATGAACCGCTCTAGCGAGGCTTTCTTGCGTTCGAAACTCATGCTGGAGTCGATCCAGAACGAATATTCATCATACCCCAGCGCCTCGTATTTCTTCAGCCGCTCGATCACCGCCGCCGGTTCGCCGATCACCAGATCGCGCTCCATCGCCTCGGGCGAGTAGAACGGATGGGCTGCGATTTCCTCATCTGAAAGCGGGTCGATCAGGCCCTGCGACACGTCCCGCTGGTTCATGAACCATGCGCCGAAGTAGCAGTAGAAGCGGTTGAGTTCCTCCGCCCCGCGTTTCACGTCCGCGGCGCTGTCCGCCACATAGGTGTGCTGCAACAGCATGATCCTGGGCCGCGGCACGTCACTATGCTTGGCGCAGGCGTCGTTGAACTTGCCCATCAGGTCGGCAATCTCCTCGTCGCCTTTCCACAACGGTGTCACCTGCACATTGCAGCCGTTGGCCACGGCGAACTCGTGGCTGTTGGGATCGCGCGCCGCCACCCAGACCGGCGGGCCGTTTTCCTGCAGCGGCTTGGGCGAAGAGGTCGCCTTGGGGAAGGAGTGGAACTCCCCCTCCTGCGCGTAATCGCCCTGCCACAGGCCCTGCACCGCCGGGATCAGCTCCCGCATCCGCTGGCCTGCTTCCCAGGCGTCCATGCCGGGCATCATCCGCTCGTATTCGAACGAATAGGCGCCGCGCGCGATGCCCAGATCCAGGCGGCCATTGGTGATGATGTCGGTCATCGCCGCCTCGCCCGCCAGCCGGATCGGATGCCAGAACGGCGCAATCACCGTCCCCGTCCCCAGCCGCACGTTCCGGGTGTGCCGCGCCACGTCGATGAGGTTCAGGAACGGGTTCGGCGAGATGGTGAAGTTCATCCCGTGATGCTCACCCGTCCAGACCGCGTGCATCCCGCCGTCATCGGCGATTTTGCACAGCTGGATGAATTCGTCATAGAGCTGCTTCTGGTCGTCCGCCGCGGAAATCCGCTCCATATGCGCAAAGAGGGAAAACTTCATGCGCCCTTGCTCCCTGTGGCAACGGGCCGAACCTGCCCGCTGGTCTGATTGCCGTAATACACCCCGAAATTGCCCATCCGGCTTTCACTGGCGAACCGTTCCAGCATGGTGCAGACCGCCGCATCGGCGATGTCCATCAGCGTGGATTGGGTCAGCGCCGTGAAGACCCCCTTGGCCGGTGTGCCGCCGGCCGACTGGCACAGGAACGAGATGTGCTGATGTTCGCGCGCCTTGTCCTCGAAGACGGAATAGATGAACCCCGGCTCCGCCGCGACGCCGGTTTCCGCGATCAGCCGGGCAAGCGCGGCTGAGGCGCCCTCCTTGCCGACCCGGGTTTCCGGCAGCGTCAGCTTGCCCTGGCCGTTGCCCATGAGCAGCACCTTGCCCTCATGCTCGATCAAGGCCGAGACGATCAGCTTGGCCCCCTGGCTCAGCGCCTCCGCCTCTGCCGCCGCCGTCACATAGGCGCCGCGGGCATATCCCAGCCCCGGCGCGGGCGAGGTCTCAAACGCCTCGACCCGGCCGATCAGGATCAGATGGTCGCCCGCCTCCACCCGGTTGTGCATGGAACAGTCGAACCAGGCGGAAACGCCCGCGAACACTGGGCTGCCCTGCGGTCCCTTTTGCCAGCTCACGGCAGCAAAGCGGTCCTCCACGGGGCGGGCGAAGGTGTTGGAGACATCCTTCTGATCCTCCGCCAGCACATTGACGGCAAAGCCTGCGGCCTGTTCGAACGCGGCATAGTTGCTGGAGGAATTGGCGATGCAGACCAGCACCAGCGGCGGGTCCAGCGAGACAGAGGTGAAGGAATTGGCGGTAAAGCCGATGGGGTTTCCGTCCGGATCATGCGCTGTCACCACGGTGACGCCGGTCATGAAGGTGCCAAAGGCATTGCGTAAGGATCTCGGGTCAAGGTCGCTCATGACGGCTCCTCCTCCTCGTTCAGCCAGTCCCGCAGGGCCGCGTTGACTTCTGCGGGCGCGGTCAGGTTGACCATATGCCGGTGGCCTTCGATGACAACCGCCCTGCCCCGCGGCGCGGCCTGTGCCATCGCCTCGGCCATTTCCGGTGTCGAGTTCGGGTCGCCATCGCCGGTCAGCGCCAAGAGCGGGCAGCGGATGCCGCCGAAGCCGTCCGCATAGGTGCTGTCGCCGCGGGCAAAGGCAGTGTAAGCGGCCGCGTAGCCTGCAAGGTTCACAGCCGACAGCCATCCGGCAACTTTCACCCGCGCCGCTTGGTCTGCGGCGCTCTCCCCGAACCACCGCGCCAGCGGCGTTTCCAGATCAAAGCTGCCCGCGCGGATTTCGGCGGCGCGCGCCTCCACCGCAGCCCGTGCCCCGGCTGAGCGGCGGAACACCCCGTTCAGCAGCGCTACGCGGGCCGCATTCTGAGGATGGCAGACCGCATAGCCGCCGGCAATCAGCGCCCCCATGGAATGGCCCGCCAGCGACACCGGCCCCAGGTCCAGCGCCGTCAGAACTTCATGCAGCCAGGCCACATAGTCCGGCAGCTCCGCGCCCTCCGGCAGCGGCGCGCTGCCGCCGTGGCCGGGCATGTCCAGCGCGATTACTTCGTGAGAGTTCGAGAGCGCCTCAATCTGCGGCCCCCAGGCCGCCGCCTGCATGCCAACCCCGTGGATCAGCACCAGCGGATCGCCACGCCCCGCCCGCTGGCAGGTGACGGTGCCGTAAGGCTCAGACAGCGGCAGGGTTGTCGGCGTCATGGCCCAGTTCCTTCAGGTCCTGATAGCGGTCGCCGATACGGTGATGCGGCCGCCCGCCGATGGAGGCGCCAAGCGCGATCACGATCTCATCCGGGCCGGGCGCATCGGCCACCGACAGCTGGATGGTCAGGTAATGGCTGCGCCGCCCGCCGTCGTTCTTGTCCATCAGCGGGATCTGCAGCGAGGCATTGGCCGGCCCGCGGGTGTTGGTGAAGGCGAGGTAGGATTTCGCGCCCACCGCCTCGCGGAAGTGGTTGCCGAAGCGCAGCGTGTGGATCAGGGCAGAGGCATGCTCCACCTCGCCATTCACACCGACAATGGCGGATTTGCCGTAGCCCTCAACCTTGCCGCCGCCGCCAGCGGCCTCCAGGATCATCGCGGTCAGCCTGGCCCCCAGACCCGGCGCGCAGTCGTGGATGGCCGGGCGCAGATCCTCGACAAACCCCTGCCCCGCCCAGGGGTTTTTGATCACCGCCACCGCGGCAATCATTTTCAGCGGGGTCTCAGCTGGTTTGCCGCCCTCGATCAGGGTCTCTTCGACATGCAGCAGCGTCTTGCGGATCTCGGCGGGCATGGGCGGGTCTTTCCTGTCTGATTCCAGTTGCCGTAATATGGTATACCATCATACAGTATGTCAATGCAGCCTTGTTCCGACCTGCCCCTGTTGCTATCGGAGGTCCCATGACCAGTCCCGTTATGAGCAAGATCGACCACCCCCCGCAGACCCTGCGCGACATCGTGCAGGAGCGGATGCGCGAGGCGATCATCTCCGGCCAGTTTGCCCCCGGCGCGCGTCTGGTGGAGCGGCCCCTGTGCGACCAGCTTGGCGTCAGCCGCACCGTGGTGCGCGAAACCATCCGCTATCTGGAGGCGGAGGGTCTGGTGGAGATCCTGCCCGGCAAGGGGCCGATCGTGGCGCAGCTCAGCTGTGAGGACGCGCGGCAGATCTACGACATCCGCCAGATGCTGGAGACCGCCGCCGCCACCGAATGCGCCAGGAACATCACGCCAGCGCTGGCGGAGCAGCTGAAGGCCGCGCTGCTGGAGCTGCAAGAGGCGGTGGCGGCAGGCGTGCCCGGCCCGATGCTGCGCGCCACGACGGAGTTTTACCGGATCATCTTTGCCGGCGCCGGCCACACGGTCGCCTGGGAGATCGCCCAGCGTCTGAACGGCCGCATCAGCCGGCTGCGGGCGGTGACGCTGTCAACTGCCGAGCGGCAGAAACCCGGCCCCGCCCATATGCAGGAGATCTGCGCCGCCATCGTATCAGGCGATGCCAAGGCCGCGCAGGCCGCCATTGAACAGCATCTGAGTGACGCGAAACACACTGCCGAGCGGCTGCTGAAAGAGGGGTAACCGATTTCCTGCGAGGAAATCGGCCATGAAAAATCGATTTTTCATGGCTGAAATCCGCGCCGGATTTCAGCCCGCGGGCCGCTTGCCCCGGCAGCTAAGCCTCAGATCCGCGGCGGCTGAGACGGATCGGCGCGGAAGGGTTTCAGGCTGTCGACAAAGGCGTCCAGGAAATCCAGCGCCAGCAGCGAGCGGCTGCCCGACACCGGCCGCAGGATCGACAGCCGGTGGTGCAGCTCCGGAGCAAACGGCACGATGGCAATCCCCTGGCCGCGGAACTGCTCGGCGTCCAAGGCGCTCACCACCGAAGCGCCCTGCCCCTGGCTGATGATGATGCAGGCGGTGGAGAACTGGCGCACCTCGATCCAGCTGTTCAGCTCCACCCCGTCTTCGGAAAACGCCTTGTGCAGCTTGCGGTAAAACGGGCTGTCGCGCCGGGTGTGGATGATCTTGCGGTCCCGCAGATCGCGGGGCGTGATAACATCCTGTTCTGCCAGCGGATCCGCTTCGGGCAGCACGCAGACGGTGCGCATCGGGATGTCGATGTTTTCCACCGCCGGATGGGCGGCAAAGCCGTCGGTGATGCCGCAGTCATACTGCTCGCCGATGATCCACTCCAGGATCCGCTCCGGCCGGTCCGGCTCCAGCGTCAGCCGCACGCCCGGGCGGTGCTCCAGGAACCGGGCCAGCAGCTTGGGCAAAAGCGCCGTGGCAAAGCCCGGCAGGCAGGCGATGCGCAGATGCCCGGCGGTGCGCTCGGTCAAGTCGCGGTTGAGTTCTTCCAGGTGGTTCAGGCTGTCGAACACGCGCCCCACCTCGGACAGCAGGTACCGCGCCTCGCTGGTGGGAATCAGCACACCGTCCTGGCGGGTGAACAGCTCCACCGCCACCGATTTTGAAAAATCCGAAAGCAGCCGGCTGGCGGCTGGCTGCGAGATTCCCAGCGTCTCCGCCGCACGGGTGACAGAGCCGCTGCGGGCCACGGCCTGAAAGGCCTCCAGCTGTCTGAGACTGAATTTCAAGGGATTAGCGGCCTTCGGCTGGGGGTGAACACGCGGCGGCATAACATGATATTATGATTCTTGTCAAAAAACTTTTGCTTGAATTATTCCCTTGGCCGGACAAAAGCTTTTGCAGAACAAAACTGGGAGAGAAGATTATGTCCGTTAAATCCTTGCTCTGCGCCTCGGCCGTTCTGGCCGTTGCCGGCAGCACCGCATTTGCAGAAACCGAAATTCAGTGGTGGCACGCCATGGGCGGCACCAATGGCGAGCGCGTCAACAAGATTGCCGAAGATTTCAACGCCACCCAGGACGATTACAAGGTCGTGCCGGTTTACAAGGGCAACTACACCGAGACGATGACCGCGGCGATTGCCGCCTTCCGCGCCAAGGAACACCCGCAGCTTGTGCAGGTCTTCGAGGTCGGCACCGCCACCATGATGTCCGCCAAGGGCGCGATCTACCCGGTCGAGCAGCTGATGAACGACGCGGGCGAACCGTTTGACGGCGACGCCTTCCTGCCCGCCGTGGTCTCCTACTACGAAACCCCCGAGGGCGAGCTGCTGTCGATGCCGTTCAACAGCTCCACCCCGGTGCTGTGGTATAACAAGGACGCGCTGGACGCGGCCGGCGCCGAGGTGCCCGAGACCTGGGACGAGGTGAAAACCGCCGCGCAGAAGCTGGTCGATAACGGCATGAAATGCGGCCTGTCCTTCGGATGGCAGTCCTGGGTGATGATCGAGAACTTCTCGGCCTGGCACAACCTGCCCACCGGCACCCAGGAAAACGGCTTTGCGGGCTTTGACACCGAACTGACCTTCAACAACGACAAGCTGGCCGCGCGCCTGGATGATGTCGCGTCGATGGGCAAGGACGGCCTGTTCGTCTACGGCGGCCGCCGCGGCGACAGCCTGCCGCTGTTCACCAACGGCGAATGCGGCATGTGGATGAACTCCTCGGCCTATTACGGCTCGATCAAGGATCAGGCCGGGTTCGAATTCGGCCAGACCATGCTGCCGCTGGACACCAAGGTGGCCGACGCGCCGCAGAACTCGATCATCGGCGGCGCCACCCTGTGGGTGCTGGCCGGCCACGAGGAAGAGGAATACAAAGGCACCGCCAAGTTCCTGACCTACCTGTCCTCGCCCGAGGTGCAGGCCTGGTGGCATCAGGAGACCGGGTACGTGCCGATCACCACCGCCGCCTATGAGCTGTCCAAGGAGCAGGGGTTCTATGACAGCAACCCGGGCACCGACACCGCGATCACGCAGCTGAGCCTGAACACGCCCACCGCCAACAGCCGCGGTCTGCGCTATGGCAACTTCGTGCAGGTCCGCGACGTGATCAACGAGGAGCTGGAAGCGCTGTGGGGCGGCGAGAAAACCGCGCAAGAGGCGCTGGACGCGGCGGTTGAGCGCGGCAACGACCTGCTGCGCAAGTTCGAGCGCACCGCGAAGTAAACCACTCTGACACATCCGGCCCTGCCGCCCTCCCCCGGGCGGCAGGGTCATTTTCCTGATCGGGGTTCCTCATGCTCAAACGGGTGCATTTCCCAACCTCGGCGCTGCCCTACCTGCTGGTGGCGCCGCAAATCGCCATCACCCTGGTGTTCTTCCTCTGGCCCGCCAGCCAGGCGATGTATCAGTCGTTCCTGATCGAAGACGCCTTTGGCCTTGGCACCGAATTCGTCTGGTTCGAGAATTTCGAGGTTCTCGCCACCGATCCCCACTATCTGGCCAGTTTCCAGCGCACCGCGGTGTTCTCGCTCCTGGTGGCGGCGCTGTCGATGGGCGTTGCGCTGATCCTCGCGGGCTTTGCCCAGCGGGTGGTGCGCGGCGCCATGTTCTACCGCACCATGCTGATCTGGCCCTATGCGGTGGCGCCGGTGCTGGCGGGCGCGCTGTGGGTGTTCATGTTCAACCCCACCCTTGGCATCTTCCCCTATTTCCTGGAATTCGCGGGCATCACCTGGAACCACTACCTCAATGGCACCCAGGCGATGGCGCTGGTGATCCTGGCCGCCGCGTGGAAGCAGGTGGCCTATAACTTCCTGTTCTACCTTGCCGCCATGCAGTCGATCCCCAATTCCGTGATCGAGGCCGCCGCCATCGACGGCGCAGGCCCGGCGCGGCGGTTCTGGACCATCATCTTCCCGCTGATCTCGCCCACCACGTTTTTCCTCTTGGTGATCAACATGGTCTATGCGTTTTTCGAGACCTTCGGCATCATCCACGCGGTCACCCAGGGCGGCCCCGGCACCTCCACCACCATCCTGGTCTACAAGGTGTTCAACGACGGCTTTGTTGGCCTCGACCTCGGCGGCTCCGCCGCGCAGTCGGTGGTGCTGATGGTGCTGGTGATCGCCATGACCGTGGTTCAGTTCCGCTTTGTTGAAAGAAAGGTGGCTTACTGATGGTCGAAAACCGCCCCCTTACCGCCTTCCTCACCCATCTGGTGCTGATCCTTGGCGTTCTGGCGATCGCGCTGCCGGTGTGGATCACCTTTGTCGCCGCCACCCACGACCAGCTGCGGATGAACCAGGCGCCGCTGCCGCTGTGGCCCGGCGATTATTTCCTGGTGAACATGAAGCAGACCCTGTTCGGCTCCGGCCTCAGCGGGACCGAAACCGCGCCGGTCTGGCTGATGCTGCTGAACTCATTGGCGATGGCGCTGATGATCTCCACCGGCAAGATCGCGATTTCGCTGCTGTCCGCCTTTGCCATCGTCTATTTCAAGTTCCCGTTCCGCATGACCTTCTTCTGGATGATCTTCATCACCCTGATGCTGCCGGTCGAGGTGCGGATCCTGCCGACCTTCGAGGTGGTCGCCAACCTCGGGATGCTGAACAGCTACTGGGGCCTGTCGGTGCCGCTGATCGCCTCGGCCACCGCAACGTTCATGTTCCGCCAGGTGTTCCTGACGGTGCCGGATGAGCTCTTGGAAAGCGCCCGCATCGACGGCGCCGGGCCGCTTAGGTTCTTCTTCGACATCCTGCTGCCCTTATCGCGCACCAACATCGCGGCGCTGTTCGTGATCCTGTTCATCTTCGGCTGGAACCAGTACCTCTGGCCGCTTTTGATCACCACAGACACCTCGATGACCACCATCGTGATGTCGATCAAGCAGATGCTGGAGGCGGCAGAGCAAAGCCCGCAGTGGAACATCATCATGACCACGGCCCTTCTGGCGATGATCCCGCCGGTGTTTGTGGTGATCGCAATGCAAAAGCTCTTTGTGCAGGGCTTGACGGAAACCGATAAGTAAGGCGCCCCGAATAATGGCTGATATTCAACTCAAAGACCTGGTGAAATCCTACGGGCCGACCGAGGTGCTGCACCATATCGAAGGCGACATCCGGGATGGCGAGTTCATCGTCATCGTCGGCCCCTCCGGCTGCGGCAAGTCCACTCTGCTGCGGATGGTGGCGGGGCTGGAAAGCGTTACCTCCGGTGAAATCTCCATCGGCGGGCGCCGGGTGAACGAGCTGGAACCCTCGGCGCGCGACATCGCCATGGTGTTCCAGAACTACGCGCTTTATCCGCATATGTCGGTGCGCCAGAACATGGCCTATGGCCTGAAGATCCGCAAACTGCCGAAGGACGAAATCAACCGCCGCGTCGAGGAGGCGGCGGAGATCCTGGAGATCAAACAGTACCTCGACCGCAAGCCGCGCCAGCTGTCGGGCGGCCAGCGCCAGCGGGTCGCCATGGGCCGCGCCATCGTGCGCGATCCGCAGGTGTTCCTGTTCGATGAGCCGCTGTCCAACCTCGACGCCAAGCTGCGGGTGCAGATGCGGCTGGAGATCCGCAAGCTGCAGCAGCGGCTGGGGGTCACGTCGATCTACGTCACCCACGATCAGGTCGAGGCGATGACGCTGGGCGACCGGCTGATGGTGCTGAACGGCGGCTATGTCGAACAGTTCGGCACCCCGATCGAGCTTTATGACCGCCCGGCCTCGGTGTTTGTGGCGGGGTTCATCGGCAGCCCGGCGATGAACTTCTTCCCGGCAGAGATCCGCGGCGGCCAGGCCGCCCTGCCCGGCGGCGGCATGCTGCCGGTGGCCTCCGCCCATTCCGGCACCGCCACCCTGGGCCTGCGCCCCGAACACCTGATGCAAGACCCCGCTGGCCCGATCGCCATCGAGGTGGAGCTGCTGGAGCAGCTGGGCGCCAACACCCTGATCCACGGCCGCCTGCCGGGCACCGATCTCAGCATCACCGCCAGCGTGCCGGGCCATGCCAATGACGGCACCGGCAGCATCCGCCGCTTCTCGGTGGCGCCGGAGCTGACCCATCTGTTCGATCCCGCCACCGGTAAACGTCTGGAGGACTGATGCAGTACCCCCAGATCCCCGCCTTCGCCGCCCGGCCCGGCGTGATCCGCCTGATCGGCCACCGCGGCGCCCGCGGCGTCTTGCCGGAAAACACGATGGAAGGCTTTGCCTTCACCCTGGCCGCCGGGGTGGAGCTGCTGGAGCTGGACGTGACCGCCACCCGCGACGGCGTCCCGGTGATCACCCACAACCACCGCCTCACCCGCTCGATGATCCGCGGCGCCGATGGCTGCTGGCTGCAGGGGGAAGAGCCGAAGGTGTCGTCTCTGACTTACGCCGAACTGCAGGCCTATGACGCGGGCGGGCTGGACGGCAGCAGCACCTATGGCCGGCGGTTCCCGGATCAGGCGTTTCTGACAGGCGTGCGCATACCCCGGCTGGCGGACCTGCTGGCGCTGCTGCAGCGGCCTGAGCATCACAACGTGCATCTGCTGCTGGAGATCAAATCCGATCCGGACCTAATCGGCGACACCACCGCGCGCCGCAAACTGGTGGAGGCAGTGGTGTCGGAGGTGCGCAAGGCCCATATGCAGCCGCGCACGGTGCTGCACAGTTTCGACTGGGACCTGCTGGCGGAGTGCCAGCGGATCGCGCCGGAGATGCCTGCCTCCTTCCTGACCCAGCTGCCCGACAATGCCGATGACCCGGGCGAGGATTCCTCCAAGGCGGTGAACCCGGTGGCGGGCTGCAGCGCTTTGGACCTGCCGGACCGGGTTGCCGCTGCCAAGGGCCAGTTCTGGTGCCCCTATTTTCTGGACATCACAGCAGACGCGCTGGCCCGCGCCCGCGCGCTGGGGCTGGTGACGGTGGTCTGGACGGTGAATGAGCCGGAAGACATCGACCGGATGATCGCCCTAGGGGTCGATGCGATCTGCACCGATTACCCGGGCCGGGTGCAGCGGCGCTTGCTGATGCACGGGCTGCACTGGCGCACAGACTAAACAAAGCCGTTTCCCTGCAAGGGAAACGGCCATGAAAAATTGGATTTTTCATGGCTGAAATCCGCGCCGGATTTCAGCCTTCTCTCAATCAGCCCAGGATGCCGGGCAGGTTCAGCCCGTGCTCGCGCGCGCAGTCCTTGGCAATGTCATAGCCTGCATCCGCATGGCGCATGACGCCGGTGGCCGGGTCGTTCCACAGCACCCGCCCGATACGGCGGTCGGCGTCCTCGCTGCCGTCGCAGCAGATCACCACGCCGGAATGCTGCGAGAAGCCCATGCCAACCCCGCCGCCGTGGTGCAGCGACACCCAGGTCGCACCGGAGGCGGTGTTCAGGAGCGCGTTCAGCAGCGGCCAGTCGGACACCGCGTCGGAGCCGTCCATCATCGCCTCGGTCTCGCGGTTCGGGGACGCCACGGAACCCGAGTCCAGATGGTCGCGGCCAATGACCACCGGCGCCTTCAGCTCGCCCGTGCGGACCATCTCGTTGAAGGCAAGGCCCGCCTTGTGGCGGTCGCCAAGCCCGATCCAGCAGATCCGCGCGGGCAGGCCCTGGAACGCGATGCGCTCCTGCGCCATGTCCAACCAGCGGTGCAGGCCCTCGTTATCCGGGAACAGCTCCTTCATCTTGGCGTCGGTCTTGCGGATATCCTCCGGATCGCCGGACAGCGCCGCCCAGCGGAACGGGCCGATGCCGCGGCAGAACAGCGGGCGGATGTAGGCGGGCACGAAGCCGGGGAAGTCAAAGGCGTTCTCCAGCCCCTCCTCCAGCGCCATCTGGCGGATGTTGTTGCCGTAATCCACCGTCGGCACGCCCATCGCATGGAAATCGCACATCGCCTTCACCTGCACGCGCATGCTGGCGCGGGCGGCCATTTCCACCGCCTTCGGCTCGGAGACCCGGCGTTCCTTCCATTCGCCCATGGTCCAGCCCAGCGGCAGGTAGCCGTTCACCGGGTCATGCGCAGAGGTCTGGTCGGTCACGATATCGGGGCGGATGCCGCCCGCCTTGGCGCGCTCGACCAGTTCGGGGAAGATCTCTGCCGCATTGCCCAGAAGGCCCACGGATTTCGCCTCGCCCGCCGCGGTCCAGCGCTCGATCATCTCCAGCGCCTCGTCCAGGGTTTCGGCCTTTTCGTCCAGGTATTTGGTGCGCAGGCGGAAGTCGATGGAGTCCGGGTTGCACTCCACCGCCAGGCAGCAGGCTCCGGCAAACACGGCTGCCAGCGGCTGCGCGCCGCCCATGCCGCCGAGGCCGCCGGTCAGGATCCATTTGCCCTTGAGGTCGCCGCCATAATGCTGGCGGCCGGCTTCGGCAAAGGTCTCGTAGGTGCCCTGCACGATGCCTTGGGTGCCGATATAGATCCAGGAGCCGGCCGTCATCTGGCCGTACATCATCAGGCCCTTCTTATCGAGCTCGTTGAAGTGGTCCCAGTTGGCCCAATGCGGCACCAGGTTGGAGTTGGCGATCAGCACGCGGGGCGCGTCCTTGTGGGTCTGGAACACGCCCACGGGCTTGCCAGACTGCACCATAAGGGTCTGATCTTCCTCAAGGTTTTTCAGGGTCTCTACGATCAAGTCGAAATCCTGCCAGGTGCGCGCGGCGCGGCCGATGCCGCCGTAAACCACCAGCTCATGCGGGTTTTCGGCCACATCCGGATGCAGGTTGTTCATCATCATCCTGAGCGGCGCCTCGGTCATCCAGGACTTGGCGTTAAGCTCCGTGCCGGTCGGCGGGAAGATGTCGCGGGTGTTCTTGCGGGGATCGCTCATGCGGGCCTCCAGGTCTGAAGATCGGTGAGAATTTTGGTGAGATGGGCGCGCAGGTCTTCCGCGCGCTCCGGCAGGTAGGTCCAGGGCGGGCTTTCCTGGCAGTAGGTGGCCTGCGCCAGCTCCATCTGGATCGCGTGCAGGCCTTCGCCGGGCCGCCCGTAGTGGCGGGTGGTCCAGCCGCCCTTGAAGCGCCCGTTGAGGGTGGAGGTATAACCCTCCGCCGCCTCGCAATGGGCCACGGTCAGCGCCTCGATGGCAGGATCGCAGGTTTCGCCCATGTCGGTGCCGACGTTGAAATCCGGCAGGCGGCCCTCGAACAGGAAGGGAATATCGCCGCGGATCGAGTGGCAGTCATAGAGGATGGCAAAGCCGTGGAGGGCCTTCACCCGCTCCAGCTCCGCCGCCAGCGCGGTGTGATAGGGCGCGTGATAGGCGTCGCGGCGGCGTGCGATTTCGGTCTCGTCCGGCTCCTTGCCGTCCTGCCAGATCGGCAGCCCGTCAAAGTCTGTCAACGGCACCAGGGTGGTGGTGTTTTGCCCAGGATAGAGACTGATACCGGCGGGATCGCGGTTCACGTCGATCACATAGCGATGGACCGGCGTGCGGACGGTTGTGATGTCCTCCACCAGCCCGGCGTAGAGGTCATGGATATGCCAGTCGGTGTCGGCCAGCGCCCTGCCCGTCCCGTTCAGGCAGTCCCAGACCTCTGGCGGCACATCGGTGCCGGTGTGGGGCAGCCCCAGCACCAGCGGCGACGACCCATTGGTGACCTCGATCATGCCGCCACCTTGACGCCTGCGGCGTCCGCGACGCGGCCTGCGCGGACCATGGCGCTGACAGCTTCGATATCCGGCGCCAGGTAGCGGTCCTCCGCCAGCGCGGGGATCTCCGCGCGCAACATCGCCAGAACGTCCTGCAACCGGGCCGAGGTCTTGAGCGGCGCGCGGGCCTCCACCCCTTGCGCGGCGCAGAGCATTTCAACGCCCAGGATCACCGACAGGTTGGCGTTCATCCGTCCCAGCCGCAGCGCGCCGTGGGCGGCCATCGACACGTGGTCCTCCTGGTTTGCTGACGTCGGGGTTGAATCCGTGACGCAAGGATTCGCCAAATGCTTGTTCTCGCTCATCAGCGCCGCGGTGGTCACCTCGGCGATCATGAAACCGGAATTGAGGCCCGGATCCGGCGTCAGGAACGGCGGCAAGTCGTGGCTGAGGGTCGGGTCCACCATCAAGGCCACCCGGCGCTGCGCGATGGCACCGATTTCGGCCACGGCGAGCGCGATCTGATCGGCGGCAAAGCCCACGTATTCGGCATGGAAGTTGCCGCCGGAGACGATGCGGCCTTCGTTCACCAGCACCAGCGGGTTGTCGGTAACGGCGTTGGCCTCGATCTCCAGCGTTTTGGCGGCCATCCGCAGCACGTCCAGCGCCGCGCCCACCACCTGCGGCTGGCAGCGGATGCAATAGGGATCCTGCACCCGGGTGTCGCCCTCGCGGTGGCTTTCGCGGATTTCCGATCCGTCCATGATGGCGCGCATCTCCCGCGCCACGTCGATCTGCCCGGCGTGGCCGCGCAAGGAATGGATATCGGCGACCAGCGGCGCGGTGGACCCCATGATGGCGTCAGTGGTGAGCGAGGCAATCGCCATCGACGCCTCCGCCATGCGCCAGGCGTCAAACAGCCCGGCCAGCGCGCAGGCGGTGGAGAACTGGGTGCCGTTTATCAGCCCCAGGCCCTCCTTGGGGCCGAGCACAATAGGCTCTAACCCGGCCTTTTTCAGCGCATCCGCGCTGGACATGCGGATCCCTTCAAACGTGGCCTCCCCTGCCCCGATCATCGCCGCCGCCATATGCGCCAGCGGCGCCAGGTCGCCGGAGGCGCCGACGGAGCCCTGCGACGGGATCACCGGCACCACGCCGCGTTCCAGCATCTGCTCGATCTGCTCGATCACCAGCCAGCGCACGCCGGAGGCACCGCGGCCCATCGACAGGAGCTTCAGCGTCATCATCAGCCGGGTCTTGTCCTCCGGCAGCGCCTCCCCTACCCCGCAGCAATGGCTTAGGATCAGGTTGCGCTGCAGGGTGGCGGTATCGGCCGGTGCGATCTTGGTCGAGGCGAGCTTGCCGAAGCCGGTGTTGATGCCATAGACGGCCTCCTCCCCCGCTGCGGCATCCGCCACCATTTTCGCAGCAGCCTCCACCGGTTCGCGGGCCGAGGCATCCAGCTTGGCCGGGGTCAGGTTGCGGTAGATATCTTCCAGCGTGGCCAGGGTCACTGTGCCCGGAACCATCTGAATCATCTCGATCATAGGGTGCCCTCATAGATACGGGTGTAAAGCGGGTTGAAGCCGATGCGGTAGGCAAGCTCTGCCGGGGTTTCCACGTCCCAGACCGCCAGATCGGCGCGCAGACCGGCGGCGATCTGGCCGCGATCCGTCAGCCCCAGCGCGCGGGCTGCGTTGCGGGTGACGCCTGCCAGCGCCTCCTCCGGGGTCATCCGGAACAGGGTGCAGCCCATGTTCATTGTCAGCAGCAAGGAGGTCAGCGGCGAGGAGCCGGGATTGCAATCGGTCGCCAGCGCCATCGGCACGCCATGCTCACGGAAGTGGTCAATCGGCGGCGCTTGCGTCTCGCGGATGGTGTAGAACGCACCGGGCAGGATCACCGCGACGGAGCCGGACGCGGCCATCGCCCTGGCGTCCTCCTCGGTTGCGTATTCCACGTGATCGACTGACAACGCGCCGTAGCGCGCGGCCAGTTTGGTGCCGCCCTGATGGCTCAGCTGTTCGGCGTGCAGTTTCACCGGCAGGCCCAGTTCCTGCGCCGCCTTGAACACGCGTTCGATCTGCGCAGGGGAAAACGCGATGTTTTCGCAGAAGCCGTCGACCGCATCCACCAGCCCCTCCGCATGGGCGGCACGCAGGGCGGGGATGCAGACCTGATCGATATAGTCATCGTCGCGGCCCTTGTACTCGCCGGGCGTGGCATGGGCGCCGAGGAAGGTGGTTTTCACTGTGACCGGGCGCAGCTCGCCCAGACGGCGGGCGGCGCGCAGCATGTTGAGTTCGGTGTCCAGATCCAGCCCGTAGCCGGATTTCACCTCCACCACCGCAGCCCCTTCGGCGATCAGCGCCTCCAGACGCGGCAGCGCGCCCTGCACCAGATCCTCCAGCGATGCGGTGCGGGTGGCCGAGACGGTGGAGACGATACCGCCCCCTGCCCTCGCGACCTCCTCATAGGACGCCCCGTTGAGGCGCATCTCAAACTCCATCGCGCGGTTGCCGCCAAAGACGATATGGGTGTGGCAGTCGATCAGCCCCGGCGTGACCAGCCGCCCGCCCAGGCTGCGCTGCTCCCACGGGAAATTGTCAGCTGACAATTTTTCCCGCGGCCCGGCCCAGACGATGCTGCCGTCCGAGACCGCGACGGCCCCGTCCTCGATCAGGCCATAAGGCGTGTCTGAACTGGCCATCGTGGCCAGCCGGGCGTCTGTCAGAACGTAGTTCCCTGTCACGGAATCCCCCCGAGTCGCTGTGCTGCTGGTTCGGCATTAAGCTACTCAATTAGGATATTATGTCTAGTCATAAAATCGCAAAGGCCGCGCCCGCGCCCGGCCGCCGCCTGCCCCCTTCAGCGGGGATAGCGCGGGTGCAGATCGTCGATGATGATCGGATGCGCGTGCGGCGCGGCGCCTTGCAGGTGCGGATGGTCCGCTGGCAAATCCGGATGGCTGTGCGCAACCGGGGCGGCGCTGTCGCGGGGCCACAGGCGCTGCGCGGCGATCAGCCCTGCCGCGGCCAGCAGCGCCAGCGCCAGCATTGCCGCGCCGCCGCCCCAGGCGGCCATCAGCCAGGCCGACAGCGGGTAGAACAGCAGCCAGCAGGCGTGCGACAGGGTGAACTGCGCGGCAAAGATCGCGGGCCGGTCCGCCGGATGGGCCGAGCGCGCCAGCAGCCGCCCCGAAGGCGTCAGCACCGCCGACCAGCCCACGCCGATCACAGCCCAGCCGATTGCCAGCCGTGCAAAGGTCAGCGGCGCGGCAAAGGCGGCCAGCGCCAGGCACGCCATGGCGGCAATGCTCAGCCCTGCCCCGGCCAGCATCACGGTCCGGTCCGGCAGCCGCTGCAGCAGCCGCGGCAGCAGCATGGCCGACAGCATCGAGCCGCCGCCGAACGCCGCCAGCGCCAGCGCCACGGAGCTTTCGGGCAGCGCCATGCCGGCCCGCACCAGCACCACCGTGTTGACGATCACCATCGCGCCGATGGCAGACACCACCCAGTTCAGCGCCAGAAGCCCGCGCAGCCGCGGTGTCTTCAGATAGTTGCGGATGCCGCGGGTGGTGCGTTCCCAGACCGGCCGCGGCGCCCGGGGCGCGGGCGACGGCAGCGCGATTGTCAGCAGCAGCAGGGCCGATCCGGCGAACCCCGCCGCGGTGCCCCAGAACAGGGTGCCGGAACTGACCGCCAGCAGCAGCGCCGCGGCCAGCATCGGGCTGGCCAGGCTCTCCAGCTCAAACGCCAGCCGCGACAGCGACAGCGCCTGGGTGTACTCCTTCTCATCCGTCAGCACATCGGGGATCGAGGCCTGGAACGCGGGCGTGAACCCGGCAGAGGCCGATTGCAGCACGAAGATCAGCACATAGACCTGCCAGACCTCGCTGACGAACGGCAGGCAAACCGCCACCAGCATCCGCACCAGATCCAGGGCGATCAGCATTTTGCGCCGGTCCGCCTGTTCCGCCCAGGCGGCGGCGATCGGGGCCACGGTGACATAGGCCGCCATCTTGATCGTCAGCGCGGTGCCCAGCACCAGCCCGGCACGCTCGCCCGCCAGGTCAAAGGCCAGCAGGCCAAGCGCCACGGTCGCCAGCCCGGTGCCGGTCAGCGCGACGATCTGGGCCAGGAACAAATGCCGGTAGGTGCGGTTCTTCAGGATGGACAGCATGGGCAGCGGGGTCCTCGGGCTGGGAGCGTTGCCGCCACTGTGGCCGCAGGCCGGCGGTAAAAGCAACGGCCCGGATCACCGGAACGCGGCGGCAGAGGAAAATTGTCAGCTGACAATTTTCGCAGTCCAAGCGCGCGCAGGTGCTGAGCGCGGGCAGAGGCTGGCTGCGAAACCGGTTCGGAATGGCCTGTGTGAGCGGCAGGCGCCGCCAGAAACAGCCGGGATTGTCAGCTGACAATTTTTCATTGGCGGACGATGCGAGCCGAGTTCAGCAGGACCGCGGGCAGGGCGTGCATCATCCCGCAGCAGCGCCATCCGGGTTTGCAGACCCTTCGCAATCCCGCACATGGCAGAAAATTGTCAGCTGACAATTTCCGCCCCGGCACCCCTTTGCAGCAGCGCATCCAGCATCGGCTTGGTCGAAAACTGACCCGCCCGCGCCTTCTGCGCCAGCCGCCGCAGATAGGCGCCGGGGCTGCGGATGGTGCCCAGCTTTTCCAGTATGCACATCACCGCTGTTGCCGCGTCCCGGCGGCCCATGGCGGCGCGTGCATCGCTGAGAACGGGCATCGCGATCCCCATCATCGGTGACAGCTTCTCGGCAATCCGGTCGGCATCCTGCCAGCTGCGCAGCCCGCCAGGGTAATAGCTTTGCACTTCGGGGCAGGCGCGCAGGACGGTGGACAGGCCATTGCCATTCTCAGCCTCTTCCCCCGCTGCGTCTGGACGATCAGGCGGGGAACAGGGCGCTGCGGGCTGCGCCGCTTCAGAGTCAGAATCTTTTTTTAGTGAATGCTGTATGTGCCGCTCATTCTGGCTGGTGCTGCCGCTCATTTCGCGTGACGGCAGGCGGGAGGGCTGCGGGGCCTGATCCGCTGTCCGGCTGGCAATTTCTTCGCGCAGGGTTTCGGCCATCCGGGCCAGCTCCGTCTCGCAGGGTTTGCGCCGCAGCAGCCTGCGGGCGGCCTCCAGCAGCTCCGCAGCGCCGTCAGCCAGCTCCGACAGCTTCTGGCGCAGCACAGCCACCCGGTCGCGCAGCACCGCCAGATGCCCGGCGCGGGCCTTGGCCGCCAGCGCGGCGTCGAAGATCTGACCAGCGTGGCGGGCGAGGGGGGACAGATCAAACCCGAAGGCCAGCGCCGTGTCCTCGCCGCTGCGGCGGGCATAGCGCTTGCGGTTGGGGCTGTTCTTCCGGCTGACAATGCCAATGCGGGTGAGGGCGGCCAGATGGCGGCGCAGGGTGCTTTCGGGCATCCCGTTCAAGCGCTCAATCAGCTTGCGGTTCGAGGGGAACACGATGGCGCTGTCCGGCTCCGCAGGCAGCGCCCGCTCCGGGAAGAAGGTGAGCAGGGCCTTCAGCACCCCAAGGGTGCGGTGGCTGAGGTCGAATTCCGCGGCGGCGTGCGTCAGCGCAGCCAGAAGGTCCCACTTGTCGTGGTCACCTGCCAGCCGGCCGCACGGATCCTGCCGCCCAAATGCGATTTGGGACGCCTTTTCCATGATTTTTTCACGAAAGACAAAAAATACCCGCCCCTGTGCGGCGCACAGAGTTGACACTGACGAGTCTGAAGGGCTATTCCAAAGGTGCTAAATCTGAGAACGGCCTTCTGGGATGTAATGTCCTGGGGGGCTTTTCTTTTGCCTGCTACGTGCCTCCTGTCCTGTTTTCTCTGCTCTTGCTCAGTCTTCCGGCTGCTCGGGCTGGTCTTGCTGCCAGCGGCCGTGAAGCTCTGCCATGATCTCTTCCGCGTTGGCGTCGAACCAGGCGTCAAAGCCCGGCGCGTCCTTGGCGGCGATCGTCAGGGTGATACCCTTGGCGGTGGTTTTGATGCCCGCGACCTCGGCGCCGGTGCTGCCGGGCAGGGCGCGGGTTTTCGGCGGGGCAGGGGCCGGTTTCACCTCCTGCGGCGCGTTCCGGGCATGTTTCAGAACGGCCTCGAACCGCCCGTCGGAGTCATAGGTGGTGAAGTCTGGCCGGTTTGTCCTGGTGATCGCCCGGGAGCGGGCTGCCGGATCGGCGAACAGTTTGACCAGCATCATCCAGCGGTCGCGGCCAATGCCGGGGGCGGAGCCGATCGTGCGCAGGAAGGGCAGGTCAAAGGCGGTGCCGACCTTGAGCATCCGCGACACCATCGGCAGGTCGATGGACAGCGCAGCGGCAATTGTCTGCCGTCCATAGCCATCCGCCTGCAGCTGCGCCGCAAAGGCGGCCTTTTCGATGAAGCTGAGGTCCTGGCGCGAGGTGTTTTCCTGGCCCTGGGCCATCACCAGCGCGTGGTCGTCCAGCTGCCGCACCATCGCCTTGACCGGCAGGCCCAGCTCGCGCAGCGCCTTGAGGCGGCGGCGGCCGTAAACGATTTCGAACCGCCCCGGCGTGGCGGGGTGCGGCCGCAGCAGCACCGGCACCTGCTGGCCGTAGGTCTGCAGGCTGTCCTTCAGCTGGTTGAAGGCGGCCCCGTCCATGCCCAGGCGGTCCTCGTAACCGGCGTCGTCGATCAGCGCGGTGTCGATTTCCTGCACCGCGCTTTCCTGCAGCTTGCTGAGCGAGGATTGCAGCGCCCCGACCGCGCCGCGCGGCATCATCTTGGGTTTTGGCCCGCCAGCGGATGCTGCCGGGCTGCTGAGTGCCGTGCTGAGAATGCCTTTGCGTGCCATCAACGCCTCCATGCTTGTTGAAGGAGCGATTCTATTTCATCGTTAACTTGATTCAGTGAATCGACCGCACGGTCATAGGTTGACCTGTGAAACTGGGATCTTTCGACCTCATAGACCGTCTGCTGGGTCAGGCCCGCGTCGGAAATCGCGGTGGATTTCAGCATCGGGGCCACCATGACCTCCTCGCCGAACAATTGCCGCAAGAATGCAACCACCTGTTGCTGCGGGCCGTCGTTCGGCTCGTACCGGTTGATCAGAAAGCGCAGGAAATCGAATTCCAGCGCCGCGCCTGCGTTGGACACCACGTCCAGCAGTTCGGCGGACATTTGCAGGAACTGCGACATCGAGGCGATGTCGAGCATGTTCGGCACCACGGTGATGATCACGCCGGTCGAGGCGCAGAGCGCCGACATGGTAAGATAGCCGAGCTGCGGCGGGCAGTCGAAGATGATCACGTCGTAATCGGCCTCGACCTCCTCCAGCGCTGCGGCCATGCGCGAAAAGAACGCGGGCTGCACATTGTGGATCAGCGCCTGCGGCGTCTCATGCTCGAATTCCTGCAGGATCAGCCCGCCCGGCGCCAGGTCCAGGCCGGTGAAATAGGTCTGCTGGATGATCTGGCGCAGGGGCAGGGGGTCATCATAGCGGATTGCGTCGTAAATCGTCCCTGTTTCAAGGAAATCGACCTCTGGCCGGTAGCCGAAAAGCGTCGTCAGCGACGCCTGCGGGTCGATATCCACCGCCAGCACCCGGTAGCCCTTGAGCGCCAGCCGCTGCGCGGTGTGAATGGACGAGGTGGTCTTGCCCGAGCCGCCCTTGAAGTTCAGGAAGGACAGCACCTGCACCTTGTCGCCCGCGCGGCGGCCGCGCAGGTAGGTGCCCGGCGTCTTGGCCGAGGCATCCAGGATCTTACGCATCTCCAGCAGATCGGCGGCGGAATAATGGCGCCGCCCGCCCGGTGTGGTGTGAACCTCGGGAAGTTTTCCGTCAAAATGCAGCTTGCGCAGGAAACTGGAGGAAATGCCCAGCATCTCCGCCGCTTCCCCGGCGCTGAACAGCCGCAGTTCCTTCCTTGCATCCGGTGCAAAACTCGCCAGCATGTGGCTGTTGAGGGCCGCACTGAGGTTCTCCGCGTTTTCGCGGATTCGCTGATTGATGTGGAGTGCTACTGCCAACTGCTGCCCTCTCGGTAGTAACGCTGTTTTGCGTCAGCGCCTTATTTATCGTTTCTATACGCAATGCGAACAGCGTTTTGCAATAGATTCCTTCATTTACAGGTTGCAGACGTGTTTTCCGGATTTCTGCCGGATTGCGGAGCGCGCGGCAAGTTTCGGCTTAATGCCCTGAAAATAAAGAAAAAGACTGCCTGCCGCCGCGCCGGGGCAGGGGAGGGCGGACGGTCCCTGCGGCACTGTGCAGAATCCGAAACGCCTGCCCGGGCCGAGTCGCACCGGACAAGGGGCGCCCGGTTGAGTCTGCGGCAAACGGCTGTGATTAGGGTCTGTTTTTCGCGGATGGCGCTCCATTTCGGTGCGCCGCCGCGCCTGACCGTTCTGCTGCTGGCCGGAAATCCGCTGTCTGGCTGAAAACAGCAGCCGGTTTCGCGTGAAAGGCGTTTTCCACAACTAAAAATAAGGGAATTCTTGATCTGCACTCGCCCTGCGCGTGCAGAATTCCATGATTTGAAGGAGAAGAAAATGGAACGTGACAGCATCTTCACACATATGCAGGCCATTGAAGGCAGGTTCAACGCCGAGGGCCTGACGCTTTACGTGTGCACAAACCCTGAAGAGCTGCCGGCCCTTTTGGCGGATGTGGGAAAGGAGCGGGTTCACCCGATGTCCGAAGTCAGCGATGAGGACCTGCAGTCGGGCCGGGCGTTCTGGCTGTTCCTGAAGCGGCAGGACCGGTGCATCACCTGTATCTCGGCCAAAAGCGTGGATCTTGGCAGCAAGGACTTCGGGAATTACTTCCGCGGACTTGCGGCCTCCCGCTACAGCGGCCGCGACGGGGTGGTGGAGAGCGTTTCGCAGCCGCTGGTCGATGAGATGCGGGGCCGGCTGATCTATTTCGGCGGGATCGAGGTTGCGCCGGACGAACGGGGCGGCATCCGGCGGCTTGGCGATTTCGCCCAGTATGTGAAACTGCTGGCCGCCACGCGGTGGGATTTCGATTGGATGTACACGATCATTGCCTACAAGCACCGCCGCCTGGCCGATGATTACGGCTTTAACGGCAAATACCGCAACGCGATTTCCTGGGCGGATCCGGTGCCCGAAGGCCTGGCGAACGATCAGATGATCCTAGGCCTCAACGCAGTCCACTTCTCGCATATTGTCAGCAGTGTCGAGCCAGGTAATCTTTGAGAAAACGGCCGTGACCGGCTCCCCTTGGGGGCCGGTCACCCGCATTGTCACCTTGCGGTAGCCGCCGCGCACCCGCAGCCCCTTGATGATCACGTCCAGCTCCTCGTCGGTGACGATATACGGAACTTCGCTCAGCATCCTGTGCGACTGCATCGCGCGCGCGATGATGGTTTCCTCGAAGGATCCGACGATGCGGTAAAAATCCCGGTTGCCGGCCAGCATCAGCCGCTCCGCGGCGGCGCTGCGCTTGCCGATCTGGATCGGGTGCATGATCCGGTCGGTGGCCTCAAGCGGCTCGTAAAGATCGACCTGGTCCTCGAACCATTCCCAGTTCCGCAGCTGCCCTGCCTCCTGGTGGAACCAGTCCAGAATGTGGTCCGTGGTCACGTTGAACCCCGCCCTGGAGCACGCTGCAAGTTCCGTATTGGCGGCCTCGGCCGCGCGCCAGCGGTTGAGCCGGGCTGCGGAGGCCTGGCTGCCGCCCGGCAGTTCGAAGAAGAACTGAATGGGGATGCACAGGCCGGCCGACAGCAGCGCCAGCGAGGACGCCGGAATTTCGCGGTTGTTCCGCATCTGGCTTCGCAGAGTGCCGTAGTTGACCCCGGAGATTGAGCAGGCTGTCTTCAGTCTGACGCCTGCGATCTTGCAGGCGGCATCAATGCGGTCGGCAATCATATGCACCTCAAAAGTTTACATATGTGAATTATTAAACCAATAGTTGACACCTATCAGCCAAAGCATCAACAATCAATGCGTGTATAGGGGTTATCATCGGGCGAGTTACCTGTGGAGTGGACGAACGAAAAAGCGCATCAGGCCGGGGGACGCGGACGGGACGTGTCCCGGCGCGAGCTTGAGCTGCTGAGAAAGGCAAGCGAGGCGTCGGGGAGAAGCCTTGGCTTCTGGTCCGATCTGACCGAAGGGCTGGACCAGAGGTCGATTGCCCTGCTGGTGTCGCGGGCCCATATGGTTTCGCCGGACGGCTCTGCCGTGCCGGACACGCTGGCGCAGGACCAGCGCGAGGTGCTTGCCATGCTGTCCCAGGTCGGCCACCGCGACCGCGGGGTGTTTCTGCGGGCGCTGCGCGGGCTTATCGACCTGCGCAAGGGGCGGCTGAACTAGGCCGCGCCGGGGCCTCCCGGGGGGCTGCACTGCACTAAGATCCGGCCGTTTCCCGCCATACCCCTTGACCGGGCTCAATATTTGCGCACCAAAGTTCTTTCGCTGGCTCATACTGGCCGGGGCGAACGAATCTGCATGGAGAAGCCTATGGCTCAGGAGCATCCCATTTACGGCCGGATCGACGGCCCCATCGTGATCATCGGCTTCGGCTCTATCGGCAAGGGCACGCTGCCCCTGATCGAACGCCATTTTGAATTCGATGCCGCCAAGCTGACGGTGATCGAACCCGATGCCGCCAAGGCGAATTTCCTGCGCCAGCACAGTATCAACCACCTGCAGGTCGCGCTGACGCCGGATAACTACAGGGAGGTGCTGGGCGGCCTGTTTGCCGAGGGCAAGGGCTTTTGCGTGAACCTGTCGGTGGACACCTCGTCGCTTGAGCTTATGACCTTCATGCGGGAGCTGGGCGTCCTGTACATCGACACGGTGGTGGAGCCCTGGGCGGGCTATTATTTCGGCACAACCGACAATGCTGCCCGCACCAATTACGCGCTGCGCCAGGCGGTCCGGAATGAAAAGGCGCGCAACCCCGGCGGCACCACCGCTGTCAGCTGCTGCGGCGCCAATCCCGGCATGGTCAGCTGGTTCGTCAAGGAGGCGCTGCTGACGCTGGCCCGCGACACCGGCCGCAAGGTTGAGACCCCCGCCAGCCGCGAGGGCTGGGCGCGGCTGATGCAGTCGCTGGGCGTCAAGGGCGTTCACATCGCCGAACGGGATACCCAGGCCCGCCGGGTGCCGCGCGCCCGCGGCACCTTCGTCAACACCTGGTCGGTCGAGGGCTTCATCGCCGAGGGCTTCCAGCCTGCCGAGCTGGGCTGGGGCACCCATGAAACCTGGTTCCCGGAGAACGGCCACCGCCAGGACAGCGGCTGCCAGGCCGCCATCTGGCTGGAGCGTCCGGGCGCGATCACCCGGGTGCATACCTGGTGCCCGACGCCGGGGCCGCAGTTCGGCTTTCTGGTCACCCATAACGAGGCGATCTCGATTTCGGACTATTATACCGTCGGGGCAGGCGCCGATCCGGAATACCGCCCGACCTGCCACTACGCCTATCACCCCTGCGACGACGCGGTGCTGAGCCTGCATGAGCTGTTCGGTTCCGGCCAGCAGCAGGAGCGGCACCACATCCTGACGGAGGATGAGATCATCGAGGGCATCGACGAGCTGGGCGTGCTGCTCTACGGCCATGAAAAGAACGCACTCTGGTTCGGCTCCCGGCTGTCGAACGAGGAGGCCCGCGACCTGGCGCCCTATCAGAACGCGACCGGGCTGCAGGTCACCTCGGCGGTGCTGGCAGGCATGGTCTGGGCTTTGGAAAACCCCGAAGCGGGGATCGTCGAGACGGATGAGATGGACCATGCCCGCTGTCTTGAGGTGCAGCGCCCGTATCTGGGCCCGGTGGAGGCGCATTACACCAGCTGGACACCGCTGCAGGACCGCTGGGCGCAGTTCCCGGAGGATATAGACGAAAGCGATCCCTGGCTGTTCCGGAACGTGCTGGCGAGCTGACCCAGCGGCGGCGCGCCTGGGGCGCGCCGCCGGCTATTCCTTGATGGCGCAGAAACCGGGGCTGTGGCCGATAGGGTCCAGAAAGGCCTTGTCCATCATGGCGCCGGTGCGGTGCGGGAGTTTTGGGTGTGCGGCCAAGCTGGCGCGCGCCAGCGAGATCCGGTCTGGCATTCAAAGGTGTTTTCCTCATATTGAAATGAGGACCGCTCATCCGAGCCACTTGCCAGGAGCCGCAGATGTCGCGCCGCCATTACAACCTGCCGCCGCTCACCACCCTGGCCGCGTTCGAGGCCGCTGCCCGGCATCTGAGCTTCAAGAACGCGGCGCAGGAGTTGTCGGTGACGCCCGGCGCGGTCAGCCATCAGGTGAAGGCGCTGGAAGCGGAGCTGCAGGCGCCGCTGTTTCAGCGCAAGCACCGGGGCGTGGAGCTGACGGAGGAGGGGGAGGCGCTGTTTGAAACCCTGGCCTCGTCCTTTTCCAAGATCTCGCTGAGCCTCAAGACCATCCGCGACCGGCAGACCGGCGATACCGTGACCATCGGCTCTACCTCCGCCGTGGCATCGCTGTGGCTGTCGCCCTCGGTGGTGCGGTTCTGGCGCAGGCATCCGGATGTGAACGTCAACCAGATCGTCAACGACCGGCCCCTGCGCGGCATGCCGGACGTGGATTTCTATATTCGTTACGGGCGTGAACGGGATAGCCGTGTGGAGCAAACCGAGCTGTACCGCGACCATCTGGTGCCGGTCGGCAATGCGGAGCTGGCGGAGAAACTCTCCGGCTGCCCGCTGGAGGAGCTGGCGCAGCAGCGGCTCTTGCATCTGGAGTCCGATGACAAGAGCTGGACCACCTGGGCCGACTGGTTCCAGCAGCTGGGCTACAGCGGCCCCATTGCGCCCGGCGTGCGGGTGAACAACTACGCGGTGGCGCTGCAGGCGGCGCAGGACGGGGTGGGGCTGGTGCTGGGCTGGCAGCGGCTGCTGAACCCGTTGCTGGCCACTGGCCAGCTGGTGCCGATCGGCCCGCACGTGCTGGCGGCGCCGCACGGGTTCCATTTGGTGGGCCGCCCCGACGCGGAATTGTCGGAATCCGCCCGTTTGCTGCGCAATTGGATCATTGACGAGATACATCAGGGGTCAGGTGAGCTGAGCTAATCCCAGCGCGAAAATTCCTGCTATTGAGTGAATCCGCTCTCTCCCTTCAATGGCGCAAAACGCGCACATCTTTTTCCTGCCTTGGAGAGACCCAGATGAACAAGCATGACTCGCTTGCCCCGGTGATGGCTCCGGTCAACGTCGCAAACGGCCTGCCGAACGCCCATTACATCGACCCCGCCGTCTTTGCCGAAGAGAAGCGTTCGGTGCTGTTCAAGAACTGGTCGGGCATCGGCTTTGGCAAGGATGTGCCGGAACCGGGGTATGCGAAGCCGGTGGATTTCCTTGGGATGCCGCTGCTGATCGTGCGCGACAAGGATGGCGAGGTCGGCGTGTTCCAGAACACCTGCCGCCACCGGGGTATGATCCTGGTCGAGAAACCCGGCAAGATCCGCGGTGCCATCCGCTGCGCTTATCACAGCTGGTGCTATGGCCTTGATGGCCGCCTGGTCTCCACCCCGCATGTGGGCGGCCCCGGCAACAACAAGCATGAAGACATCAAGCTGGACGAGCTGGGCCTGGTGCGCATCCGCTCTTATGTCTGGCGCGACGTGGTGTTTGTGAACGTCGACGGCTCCGCGCCGGAGTTCGAGGAGGCCCACGCCGACCTGCTGGAGCGCTGGAAGGAATTCGAGACCCCGGTGCATCACGGCGGCGCGGACTCCGGCTTCAAGCTGGAGGTGAAGACCAATTGGAAGCTGGCGGTGGAGAACTACTGCGAGAGCTATCACCTGCCGTGGGTGCATCCGGGCCTCAACAGCTATTCCCGCTTGGAAGACCACTACAACATCGAGGTGCCGGGCAAGTATTCCGGTCAGGGCACCCTGGTCTACCGCCAGATGAAGGGTGAGAACGGCGAGGTGTTCCCGGATTTCGAGGGTCTCAGCAGCAAATGGGACGAGGGCGGCGAATATACCGCGGTTTATCCCAACGTCCTGCTGGGTGTGCAGCGCGATCATGCCTTTGCGATCATCCTGGAGCCGGTCGACACTGAAAACACCGTCGAGCACATTGAGCTGTATTACGCGAAGTCCAACGAGGACACACCAGAGCTGGAAGACCTGCGCACCGAGAATGCGAAGCTGTGGAAGACCGTGTTTGAGGAGGACGTCTTTGTCGTCGAGGGCATGCAGAAGGGCCGCCACGGCGAGCTGTTTGACGGCGGCCGGTTCTCGCCTGCGATGGACGGGCCGACCCACAATTTCCACGCCTGGGTGGCGGATCAGGTGACCAAAGGCCGCGAGGCATGAGTGCCTTTCTGAAAGACGGGCTGGCCAGGAATTACCTGGCCGGTGCCTGGGTGGAGGGCGACGGCGGTGCGCGCATCGCCGTTGAGGATCCCGGCAACGGCCAGCACGTGGGCGACTGCGCGCTGGCGGGGGAGGAAACCCTGGCCAAAGCACTGGAGGCGGCGCGGGCGAGTTTCGAGCGCGGCGACCTGAGTGCGATGAAGCCCGCCAGGCGCGGTCAGCTGATGCAGCGCATCGCGGCGGAGATCCGGGGCATTGCGGATGAGGGCGCGGAGCTCTTGTGCCGGGAAAGCGGCAAGAGCCTGAGCGCGGCGCATGACGAATTCGAAGAAGCCGCGCAGTATTTCGAATATTACGGCGGCATGGCCGACAAGATCGAGGGCAAGTCGATCCCGCTTGGCCCCGATTACGCCGACTACACGGTTTATGAGCCTTACGGTGTTTCTGCCCAGATCGTGCCGTGGAACTTCCCGGTGTCGATTGCGGCGCGGTCGCTGGCGCCTGCGATGGCGGCGGGCAATTCGGTGATCATCAAGTCGCCGGAACTGGACCCGATGGCGCTGGCCATGCTGGGCGTGGCGCTGGAGCGCGCCGGGGTTCCGGCGGGGGCGGTGTCGATCCTGAACGGCATCGGTGCGGAGCTGGGCGCGCGGCTGGTGGAAAGCCCGGCGGTGGATCAGATCGTCTTCACCGGCTCGGTCCCGACTGGGCAAGCGATCCTGCGCGCCGCCGCCAACCCGGTGACGCCCGCGCTGATGGAGCTGGGCGGCAAGTCCGCTGCGGTGGCGTTTGAGGATGCCAATCTGGACACGCTGATGTCCTCCCTGCAAAGCGGCATCTTCTATAACGCGGGTCAGGTCTGCTCTGCCATGTCGCGGGTGCTGGTGCACCGGTCGATCTACGGCGAGGCGGTGGAGCGCGCCGCCGCGCTGGCAAACGGCCTGAGCGTCGGGCATGGCTTGGAAAACCCGGGCCTCACCCCGGTGATCTCGGCGCGGCAGCTGGACGGGATCGAAACCCTGACCGCCACCGCCCGCCAAAGCGGTGCGCGCGCAGCTTCGGGCGGTGCCCGGCTGGAGCGGGAGGGGTACTTCATGGCGCCGACCATCCTGGCGGATGTGGACCCGGCAGCCCGCGTGGCGCAGGAGGAGATTTTCGGCCCCGTCACCTGCTTCACGCCGTTTGACACCGAAGCCGAGGCAATCGCCATGGCGAACGGCACCGAGTTCGGGCTGGTGGCCGGCGTCTTCACCCGCGATCTGGCGCGGGCGCACCGGGTGGCGCATCGCTTGCGGGCCGGGCAGGTGTTTGTGAACGAATGGTTCGCGGGCGGCATCTCCACCCCGTTCGGCGGGGTCGGCAAATCAGGCTTTGGCCGCGAAAAGGGCTTGGAGGCGCTCTATAACTATGTGCGCACCAAGAACATCGCGATCTCGCTGAAGGGCTGAGGGATGGAGCGCGCAGAGCTCGACCACGCGCTGCTGCAGGCGCATGCGGACAAGAACAGCGCCGCGCTGGTCCGGCTGTATACGCTGGCCGGGGATCAGGCGGAGGATGCGGGCAATATCGACGCCGCCTGCTTTTACCTGACGCACGCCTTTGTCTTTGCGCTGGAGGCCGGGATGCCGGAGGCGAAGGCGCTGAACCGCCGCCTGGCGGCGCGGGACCGGGCGCATCCGCTGGAGCTGTAAGACAGGTTTCAGGCCGCTGTGCCTGCGGGGGCAGCGGTCTGTTTGGCCGGCAGGGGAGGGCCGGCCAAAGAATCTCAGGTCAAGGGAGGTGAAGGCATGATCCCCAGCAAAATGGCGGCGGTCCTGCTGACCGGCCACGGCGGCATTGAGAAGCTGCAGTACCGCACCGACGTGCCGGTGCCGCAGCCCGGACCCGGCGAGGTGCTGATCCGGGTGGCGGCGGCTGGCATCAACAACACCGATATCAACACCCGCATCGGCTGGTACTCCAAGGCGGTGGAGGCCGGCACAAATGCGGGCGGCGCCACGGGGTTCGACAGCGTCAACGACGTTGACGCCAGCTGGTCCGGCGCGCCGCTGGAGTTTCCGCGTATCCAGGGCGCCGACGCCTGCGGCCGCATCGCAGCGGTGGGGGAGGGGGTTGACGCCTCCCGCATCGGTGAGCGGGTGCTGGTGCGTAACATGCTGCGGACCTACGTTGATTACCGCCCCTATGAATGCTGGACCTTCGGCAGTGAATGCGACGGCGGCTTTGCGCAGTTTGCGGTGGCGCCTGCGCGCGAAACCCATGCGGTGAACTGCGATTGGTCGGATGCCGAGCTGGCCTCGATCCCCTGCGCCTATTCGACGGCGGAGAACATGCTGCACCGGGTGGGCCTGGGCGCGGAAACCGTGCTGATCTCCGGCGCCTCCGGCGGGGTCGGCTCTGCGGCCGTGCAGCTGGCGAAACGCCGGGGCGCTACCGTGATCGCGCTGTCCTCTGCCGCCAAGGCGGAGGATGTGCTGGCGCTGGGAGCCGACCGGGTGGTGGACCGCAACGCCGATTTGCGCAGCGAGCTGGGCGAAGGCTCCATCGACGTGGTTGTCGATCTGGTCGCCGGACCGCAATGGCCCGCGTTTATGGACGTTTTGCGCCGCGGCGGGTGTTACGCGACCGCCGGCGCCATTGCCGGGCCGATCAGCGAGATCGACGTGCGCACGCTCTACCTCAAGGATCTGACCCTGATGGGCTGCACCTTTCAGGAGGATGAGGTGTTCGCCAACCTTATTTCCTACATTGAGGCCGGCGAAATCCACCCGCTGGTCGCCAGGACCTACCCCCTCAGCGAGATTGCCGCCGCACAGGAGGACTTCCTGAGCAAAACGCATACCGGCAAACTGGTGCTGATGATCCCGGAGGTCAAAGCGTGAAGATCAGGAAGATCGAGCTGTATCAGCTGGACCTGCCGTATTCCGGCGGCGTCTACAGGCTGTCTGGCGGGCGGGAGTACCGCAGCTTTGATGCGTCCTTTGTGCGGATCACCACCGACACCGGGCTGGAGGGCTGGGGCGAAAGCACGCCGTTCGGCTCCACCTATATCGCGGCGCACGCTTTGGGCACGCGGGCCGGTATCGCCGAGATTGCGCCCTATCTTCTGGACCGCGACCCGCGGCAGATGGACCGTATCAATGAGGCAATGGACGAGGCGCTGCTGGGCCACAACCACGCCAAATCCGCGATTGACCTTGCGTGCTGGGACCTGTTCGGCAAGTCGGTGAATATGCCGGTCTGCGAACTGCTGGGCGGCTCGACAGGCAAGCGCCTGCCGGTGATCTCCTCGATCTATGCAGGTTCCCCCGAGGACATGCGCGCCCGCGTCGCGCAGCACCGCGAGATGGGGTACCTGGGCCATTCCGTTAAGATCGGCGCGCTGGACAGCGAGGGCGGACCGGCGCTGGATGCCGAGCGCATCCGCGCGTCGCTGGCCGACCGGCAGCCGGGGGAGTTCTTTCTGGTCGATGCCAACGGCGGGCTGACGCCGGAAACCGCGCTGCGCATGCTGCGGATGCTGCCCGAGGGGCTGGATTTCGTTCTGGAAGCCCCCTGCAAAACCTGGCGCGAGACCCTGTCGCTGCGCAAGCGCTGCGCCGTGCCGATCATCCTGGATGAGCTGGTGCAGCAGGATGAGGACGTTGCCCTTATGCTGGCGGAGGATGCGGCGGACGGGATCGGCCTCAAGATCTCCAAGGCCGGGGGGCTGACCCATGGGCGGCGGCACCGGGACATGTGCCTGGCTGCGGGTGCCACGGTCAGCGTGCAGGACACCGTGGGGTCTGTGGTGGCGTTTTCTGCCATCGCCCATCTGGGCGCCACGGTGCCGGAGCGGGCGCTTCGCTGTATTCTGGACTGCCGCGATATGGTAACGCTGAAAACGGCGGGCTTCGATGCGCCTGTTCAGGACGGCGGCGTGCTGGTGCCGGATGCGCCGGGGCTGGGGATCACCGTCAACCGGGACCTGATGGGGCAACCGCAGGCGGTTTGGGACGCCTGACTACGCAGTATTTGGTAGAATCAGTTTCTACAGCCTGTTGAGACTGGCAGGCCCGCAGGACCGTCCGGACGATGCCTGCGGGGACAGTGTTGCCGTTTCCGCCTGCCCGCTTTGACGGTTTCCCGAAGCCCGTGAGCGCCAACAGGCTGATAAAAGCGCGGTATGCACAGGAAATTGGGGAACAGGCCGGGGGACAGACTTGCCATTCGGTGCCGAATTTGATTCGAGTGCGCGGAAATCAGGACAGGCTGTGCAGGTGTGCGGAAAACGGCATTTTGTGCCTTTTCTTTGCCGCCGCTGCCGGAACGGGGTAAGAACCGCCTCGGGATTCGGCCTTGGAGGGACGTAGCGCAAATATGAAGACATTTAACTTGAGAAAGGGGCTGGATCTGCCGGTGACAGGCGCGCCGGAACAGACAATCCATCAAGGCCCCGCCATCACCTCGGTGGCCGTGCTGGGCCCCGACTACCTGGGTCTGAAACCCCGCATGCTGGTGCAGGAAGGCGATGCCGTCCAGCGCGGCACGCCGCTGTTCTGCCACAAGGACGCGGAGGAAGCCGTGATGGTGGCGCCGATGTCCGGCAAGGTCGTTGCGGTCAACCGCGGTGCGCGGCGGGTGCTGCAAAGCGTGGTGATCGAGATTTCCGATGCCGCGGACAAGGGCATCGATTTCTCCGCCGTTGGCGATGCAAACACCGCCGAGGGCCTGACCGCCAAGCTGTGCGCGGCCGGCCTGTGGTCCGCGTTCCGCACCCGTCCCTACTCCAAGATGCCGGTGCCGGGGTCCAAGCCCGAAGCGATCTTCGTGACCGCGATGGACAGCGAGCCGCTGGCCGCCGATGCCGCAGTGATCATCAATGACGCTGCCGAGGCGTTCGAGGCGGGCCTGAAGGCCGTGACCCTGCTGACCGAGGGCACGACCTTCCTGTGCCAGAAGGCAGGCGACAGCATTCCCGGCGCCGGTCTCGCCGGTGTGGAAGCCGCGGCCTTCGACGGGCCGCACCCGTCCGGTCTGGCCGGCACCCACATCCACTTCCTGCATCCGGTGCGCGCGGACGATCAGGTCTGGACCGTGTCCTATCCGGACGTGATCGCCATCGGCCGCCTGCTGATAACCGGTCATCTGGACCCCTCTGTCGTGGTAGCGCTGGCCGGTCCCGCTGCGCGCGCGCCGCGTCTGGTCCGCACCGTGGCGGGCGCCTCCACCGAGGAGCTGACCCGCGGCGAGATCGCATCGGACGGCCCGGTGCGGGTGATTTCCGGCTCGATCCTGTCGGGCCGCCACGCGGCAGGCCCGCTGGCCTATCTGGGCCGCTTTGCCCGCCAGGTCGCGATCATCGAGGAAGACCGCGCGCAGATCCCGATGGGCTGGATCCGCCCGATGCCCGGCAAATACGCCGTGCAGCCGGTGCTGGGCTCTGCCCTCAGCCGCAAGCTGTTCAACCTGACCAGCAACCTGAATGGCGGCCGCCGGGCGATGGTGCCCACCGGCACCTTCGAGCGGCTGATGCCGCAGGACTACCTTCCGACGCAGCTGCTGCGCGCGCTGCTGGTGATGGACACCGACTCCGCTCAGGAGCTGGGTGCGCTGGAGCTCGACGAAGAGGACCTGGGCCTCGTCGGCTTTGCCTGCCCGGCCAAGTACGAATACGGGCTGGCGCTGCGCGACTGCCTGACCAAGATTGAAAAGGAGGGCTGAGCCGGATGGGATTGCGCAGCTTCTTTGACAGGATCGAGCCGCATTTCGAGAAGGGGGGCAAGTACGAAAAGCTCTTCCCCGTCTACGAGATGGTGGAGTCCTTCCTTTATACCCCGAAAACCGTCACCGCCGTGGCGCCGCATGCCCGCTCCTACATCGATATGAAGCGGATCATGACCTATGTGGTGATCGCCACCATCCCCTGCATCCTGTGGGGCATGTACAACACCGGCTTCCAGACCAACTCCGCGATTGCGATGCTGGGCGCGGATGCGGCCACCGGCTGGCGCGTTGCGGTGCTGCAGGCGCTGGGGATTTCGCTGGATGCGTCGAACCCGCTGGCCAATATCGCACATGGGTTCCTGTACTTCCTGCCGCTATATATCGTGACGCTGGTTGCGGGCGGCATCTTCGAGGTGATCTTTGCCACCGTGCGCGGCCATGAGGTGAACGAGGGCTTCCTGGTGACCTCGATGCTGTACACGCTGATCCTGCCGGCCTCGACGCCGCTGTGGCAGGTGGCGCTTGGCATCATCTTCGGCGTGGTGATCGGCAAGGAAGTCTTTGGCGGCACCGGCAAGAACTTCCTGAACCCGGCGCTGACGGGCCGTGCGTTCCTGTATTTCGCCTATCCCGCCAATATGTCGGGCGACAGTGTCTGGACCCCGGTTGACGGCTTCTCCGGCGCGACCGCGCTGGGTGTCACGGCCGCTGACGGCGTGCAGGCGCTGGCCGCCAAGGGCATCGAATGGTCGGATGCGTTCTTCGGCACCATCCAGGGCAGCTTCGGCGAGACCTCGACACTGGCCTGTGCCATCGGCCTGGTCTTCCTGCTGGCCACCAAGATCGCCAACTGGCGCCTGATCGCGGGCTGTTTGGGCGGCATGATCGCCTTCTCGGTGCTGCTGAACCTTATCGGGTCCGACACCAACCCGATGTTTGCGATGCCGTGGTACTGGCACCTGGTGCTGGGCGGCTATGCCTTTGGCCTGGTGTTCATGGTGACCGAACCCGTTTCGGCCAGCCACACCAACGCGGGACGCTACATCTACGGTGCGCTTATCGGCGTGATGGTGGTGCTGATCCGGGTGCTGAACCCGGCCTTCCCGGAAGGCATGATGCTGGCGATCCTGTTCGGCAACGTCTTTGCGCCGCTGATCGACTACTTCGTGGTGCAGGCAAACATCAAACGGAGGGCGCGCCGCCATGGCTGATACCCAAAGCAAGGGCCTGATTGGCCGCTTCCTCGCCGCATCGCCGGATTCGGTTGGCAAGACCGTGTTCATCGCCGTCGCCGTCTGCCTGGTGGCCTCGATGATCGTGTCCACCGCCGCCGTGTCCCTGCGCCCGGTGCAGGAAACCAACAAGAAGCGCGACAAGCAGCTGAACGTTCTGCAGGTGGCCGGCCTTTATGAGCCGGGCCAGAATGTGGCCGAAGCCTTTGCCGCGTTTGAGCCTCAGGTGCTGGATCTGGAAACCAGCACCTTCACCGGCCAGTTCGACGCCGCCACCTTTGACGGGCTGGCTGCCGCGCAGGATCCGGAGCTGAGCCGCGAGCTGGAGAACGACCCGGCCGGCATCGGCCGCCAGTCGCGCTACAAGACCGTGTACCTGCTGCGCGAGGAAAACGGCGATCTGGACAAGGTGATCCTGCCGATCCACGGCTATGGCCTGTGGTCCACCCTCTATGGCTTCATCGCGGTGGAGGAGAACGGCAACGACATCTTTGGCCTGCAGTTCTATCAGCACGGCGAAACCCCGGGCCTTGGCGCCGAGGTGGACAACCCGCGCTGGAAAGCGCTGTGGCATGGCAAGAAGCTGCGCGATGAAGACGGCGATCTGGAGATCACCGTGTCCAAGACCGTGCCGGCCGCCGGCCGCGAGCATTACATCGACGCCCTTGCCGGTGCCACGCTGACCTCTGCCGGGGTCGACAACCTGGTGCGGTTCTGGATGGGCGAAGAAGGCTACGGGCCGTTCCTCAAGTCACTGCAAGCGGGAGAGTTCTGATGTCCCAGAGCAAGAAAGACATGCTGATCGACCCGCTGGTCGACAACAACCCGATCACCCTGCAGGTGCTGGGCATCTGCTCGGCGCTGGCGGTGACCTCGTCGCTGCAGGTGGCCTTTGTGATGACCCTGGCGGTGACCTTCGTGACCGCGTTCTCGTCGATGTTCATCTCGATCCTCAGGAACCAGATCCCGGGCTCGATCCGGATCATCGTGCAGATGGTGATCATCGCCTCGCTGGTGATCCTGGTGGACCAGGTGCTGAAGGCCTATGCCTTTGAGATTTCGAAAACCCTGTCGGTCTTCGTCGGCCTGATCATCACCAACTGCATCGTGATGGGCCGCGCCGAGGCGTTTGCGATGAAGAACCCGCCGGTCGCGTCCTTCATCGACGGCGTGGGCAACGGCCTTGGATACGGCCTGATCCTGATGCTGGTCGGTTTCATCCGTGAGCTGTTCGGCTCCGGCTCGCTGTTCGGCATCACCCTGCTGGAAACCGTGAACAACGGCGGCTGGTATGTGCCCAACGGCATGCTGCTGCTGCCGCCCTCGGCGTTCTTTATCATCGGCCTGATCATCTGGGCCTTCCGCACCTGGAAGCCGAACCAGGTGGAAGAGCGTGAATACAAAATCCAAACCGTGGAGGCGCACTGATGGAAGGGCTGATTTCACTCGCCGTCAAGGCCATCTTTGTCGAAAACCTCGCGCTGTCCTTCTTCCTGGGCATGTGCACCTTCATCGCGGTGTCCAAGAAGATCTCCACCGCGCTGGGTCTGGGGATTTCGGTGATGGTGGTGCAGGCCATCACCGTGCCTGCCAACAACCTGCTGCTGACCTACCTCCTGAAGCCGGGCGCGCTGGCCTGGGCGGGGTTCCCGGATGTGGACCTCACCTTCCTCGGCCTGATCTCCTATATCGGGGTGATCGCGGCGATGGTGCAGATCCTGGAGATGATCCTCGATAAGTATTTCCCGCCGCTCTACAACGCGCTGGGGATCTTCCTGCCGCTGATCACGGTGAACTGCGCGATCCTGGGCGGCTCGCTGTTCATGGTGGAGCGCGACTACAACTTTGCCGAGGCAACCACTTACGGCCTCTCCTCCGGCTTCGGCTGGGCGCTGGCGATCACCGCGATGGCGGGCGTGCGTGAGAAGCTGAAGTATTCCGACGTGCCGGACGGCCTGCAGGGCCTGGGCATCACCTTTATCACCGCAGGTCTGATGGCGATGGCCTTCATGTCCTTCAGCGGCGTCAAACTGTAAGGAGAGCGCGGAAACATGGAAACTTTCACGCTCGGCGTTGTCCTGTTCACGGTGATCGTGCTGGCGCTGGTGGCTGTCATTCTGGCCGCCCGCTCCCGCCTGGTCTCCACCGGCAACGTCAACATCACCATCAACGGTGAAAAAACCATCTCGGTGCCCGCGGGCGGCAAGCTGCTGCAAACGCTGGCGGCAGAGAAACTGTTCGTCCCCTCCGCATGCGGCGGCGGCGGCACCTGTGCGCAGTGCCGGGTGCGGGTGCATTCCGGCGGCGGCTCGATCCTGCCGACCGAGGAAAGCCACATCACCAAGCGCGAAGCCGCCTGCGGCGACCGCCTGTCCTGTCAGGTTGCGGTCAAGCAGGACATGGATATCGAAGTCCCCGAAGAGGTCTTCGGCGTCAAGAAATGGCGCTGCAAGGTGCGCTCCAACGAGAACGTGGCGACCTTCATCAAGGCGCTGGTGCTGGAGCTGCCCGAAGGCGAGGACGTGAATTTCCGCGCCGGCGGCTACATCCAGATCGAAGCGCCGGAGCACCAGCTGGCCTATACCGACTTCGACATCCAGGACGAGTACCGCGAGGATTGGGACCGCTTCAATCTGTGGCAGTACAAATCCGTGGTGGATGAGCCGGTCGAGCGCGCCTATTCGATGGCGAACTACCCGGACGAGAAGGGCATGATCATGCTGAACGTCCGCGTCGCATCGCCGCCGCCGGGCAGCAGCGACATTCCGGCGGGCAAGATGTCGTCCTACATCTTCAACCTGAAACCGGGGGATGAGGTCACCATTTCCGGCCCGTTCGGCGAGTTTTTCGCCCGCGACACCGAAAAGGAGATGGTGTTCATCGGCGGCGGCGCCGGCATGGCGCCGATGCGCAGCCACATCTTCGACCAGCTGAAGCGCCTGAAGACCAACCGCAAGATCAGCTTCTGGTACGGCGCGCGGTCGAAGAAAGAGATGTTCTTTGTCGAGGACTTCGACCAGCTGGCGGCGGAAAACCCGAACTTTGAATGGCACGTGGCCCTGTCGGACCCGCAGCCGGACGATGACTGGGACGGCTACACCGGCTTTATCCACAATGTTCTGTATGAGGAATACCTCAAGAACCACCCGGCGCCGGAAGACTGCGAATTCTACATGTGCGGCCCGCCGATCATGAACCAGTCGGTGATCAACATGCTGCTGGACCTGGGCGTGGACCGCGAGGACATCATGCTCGACGATTTCGGCGGCTGAGCCGGACCCCGAAGCGGAAGACCAAAAGCCCCGGATGGAGACATCCGGGGCTTTGCCGTTTGGAGCGGACCGGCCGCCGTGGGGCAGGTCCTGCTCTAGGCCGGCATGGCAGTCCCGATCCTGTTCCAAAGCTCATCGGCAACGACACCTATTGCCTGATCCCTGCGCCGCATCTTGAAAATCATCGTCCGGCGCAGCGGAAACCCCTCCAGGTTCAGGGGAAGCAAAGCCCCGGACCGCCGTTCCTCCTCTGTCATGTGATCCGGCAGGCCGCCCCAGCCGAGACCGGCGAGGATCACCTTTTTCTTGGCCGCGAGATCGGAAACCGTCCATTTCAAGCCCCCGGGCAACAGATCGCGGCTTTGTTCATGCGCAGCACCGCCAGTGCCGGCGGCGACCACCTGCACATGGCTTTGCATTTCGGATGCCGACAAGGCGCGGGGTCCGGCGGGCAGGTTCAAGGCGGGGCTGGCCACCGGCCGGATCGTGACCTCGGCAACCGGCTCTGCCTCCACGTCGTCCAGCGGCACCCCGTCGAGGGAGGCGATCGCGATATCCGCCTTGCCCTCCATCAGCCGGGCAATCGGGCCGCCCATCATTTCCATGCGCAGCCGAAGGTGGGTCGCCGGGTGGCGCCGTCCGGTGTCCGCAAGCGCCGGCAGCAAAGGGTCCAGGTCCATGGTGGCACTGACGGCAAGTGTCAGCTCCGGCTCTTCGCGGGCGCGCAGCCGGGCGGCGGTGGAACGAAGCCCCTGCATCTGCCGCAGCACCCGCGACGCCTCGCGGTAAAATATCTCGCCTGCCGGGGTGAGCGCGGGGCGGTAGGCCTCGCGGCTGAACAGCTCCAGCTCCAGCTCCTCCTCCAGCTGGCGGATTGTGTGGCTGATGGCGGACTGCGACTTGTTCAGGCGCTCTGCCGCGCCGCGGAAGGTTCCGGTGGAGACAATCGCCTCCAGGGCCAGGAGCTGGTCGTGTTTCATCGGCTTCCAACATGATCAGATTACCTAATCGTTATGCTGAAAACACAATATTATCAATCAATCATATCAGGAGGTAGTTAGAGGGCATCACCACCACAGGAGACTGTCATGAAACTCTACTACAAACCCGGTGCCTGCCCGCTGGCCAGCCATATTGCCCTGTATGAAACCGGCCGCCCGTTTGATATCGAAGCGGTCGACACCGCGGCGGGGCGGACCGAAAGCGGCGCGGATTACCGTGCGATCAATCCCAAAGGCTATGTTCCGGCCCTGGGCCTGGACGACGGCAGCATCCTGACTGAAGGGGCGGCTGTTCTCCAGTACATCGCGGACAGCCACCCGGAGGCAGGGCTGGCGCCGGCGGCGGGAACCTTGGCCCGGGCGCGGATGCAGGAACAGCTCAACTGGATCGGGACCGAACTGCACAAGGCCTTTAGCCCGCTGTTCCGCGAGGGCACGCCCGAGGCCGGCAAGCACGACGCGCGCACCGCGGTTGCGGGCAAATTCGACCTGATCGAGGCGCAGCTGGAGGATGGCCGCGAGTGGCTGGTCGAAAACCGGTTCTCGGTGGCCGATGCCTATCTGTTCGTGGTTTCGAACTGGGCGAACTTCACCGGCATCGATCTGGCCCGCTGGCCCAATCTGGCCGCCTTTGTCAGCCGCAGTGCTGCCCGCCCGTCGGCCCAGGCCGCAATGCGCGCAGAGGGGCTGATCCAATGACGCCTGCCGGCCACAAACAGGTCGGCGCACTGATGGAGGCCTATTTCGAGGGCCTCCATCAGGCCGACAGCGCCCTGCTGCGCAAGGTTTTCCACCCGCGGCTGGCTTATGTCTGCGCCACCGAAGGCGACGAACTGTATTTGGATCTTGAAACCTACATGGCCCGCGTCGATAGCCGTGAGCCGCCGGCCAAACGTGGTGAGGCGCGCGAGGAGGAGATTTTGGAGATTGCCTTTGCCAGCGGCCGGCTGGCCCGCGTTAGCGCCCGGATGACCATGATGGGGCGGGATTTTCACGACCTGCTGACCCTTGTCCGCTACGGCGCCGAATGGCGCATCGTGGCAAAAGTGTTCTCATATGTTCCGCGAAAGGACTGAACGATGCCTTATGTGAATATCAAAGTGACCCGCGAAGGCGGCCCCGATGGCACCGGCCCCAGCGCAGAGCAAAAGGCCCAGCTGATCACCGGGGTTACTGATCTGTTGCAGGACGTTCTGGGTAAGAACCCGGCGACCACATTTGTGGTGATCGATGAGGTCCCGCTGGAGGACTGGGGCGTTGGCGGCCTGCCGGTGCAGGAGTACCGGAAGCAGGCGCAATGAGGACGCGGCTGACAGAGGCGCTGGGGATCACCTGTCCGGTGATCCAGGCGCCGATGGCCTTTGCGGCGGGCGGCGCGCTGGCCAGCGCTGTCTCCAATGCCGGCGGGCTGGGCATGATCGGGGGCGGTTACGGAGATGCCGGGTGGATCGAACAGCAGTACGCCCTCGCCGCGGGCACCCGCGCGGGCTGCGGGCTGATCACCTGGAAGCTGGCGGAACAGCCGCACCTGCTGGAGCGGGTGCTGGCGCAGGACCCGGCGGCGGTTTTCCTGTCCTTCGGCGACCCGGCGCCGTTTGCGCCGGCGATCCGGCAGGCCGGCGTGCCGCTGATCTGCCAGGTCCAGACCCTGCGCGATGCGCAGCAGGCGCTGGACTGCGGAGCGGACATCATCGTCGCCCAAGGGGCGGATGCCGGCGGCCATGGCGAGGCCCGCGGCACCTTTGCCCTGGTGCCCGAGATCGCGGACGAGATCGCGCGCCAGAACAGCCAGGCGCTGCTGTGCGCCGCAGGCGGTATCACGGACGGGCGCGGCCTTGCAGCGGCCCTGATGCTTGGCGCGGACGGCGCGGTGATCGGCACCCGGTTCTGGGCCTCGCGCGAGGCGCTGGTGCATCCGCGCATTCTGGACCGCGCGCTGGCGGCAACGGGGGATGACACCATCCGCACCCGGGTCGTGGACGTGGTCCGCGGTCTGGACTGGCCCGGCCGCTACAACGTCCGGGTTCTGCGCAACCCTTTCATTCAGAAGTGGCACGGGGCAGAGGACGCCTTGCAGCTGGAAGCGGGCGCTGAAGCGGCCAAATGGGCGGCGGCTCAGGAGGCGGGGGATCCGGAAATCGCAACCGCCTTTGCGGGCGAAGGCATCGGCATGATCCGCTCGGCGCCGCCTGCGGGGGATATTCTGGCGCACCTCATGACGGACGCGCGCCAGTGCCTTGCCAGGGCTGCGTCCGCCGCCGGGCGCACAAGCGCCGTGACCTGACCGCCTGCGCCCCACGTCCGGGAGGGCGCGGCGCGGCCGGGGCGGCGGATACTCATGCACCGGAACGGGCGGGGGCGGAGACGCTCCCGCCGGTTTCATTTTTGCCGGGTCTCAGCAGCAATGATCCAGAACGAATTTGCCTGTGTGCCCCGGCGCATCAGCGCCTTATGGCACGGGACTTCGATCGCCAAGTCGCGGAGCTCCATGTCCGCATCGCCGTCATGAACGGCTACACCGCGCTCGGCATACCCGTCACAGAGATCCTGGGATAAGTTTGTCCGCGGACAGGGGAAGCTCGGCTGTCAGCAGATTTGTGCAACAGAGCCGTCCCGCACAAAAGCCGCCTTGGCTTTCCTCTGCGGGCATCGGGTTTGCTGTCGTCCGCCAGCAGAATCAGCCCGGAGCACCGCAGGGTGTCCGGGCCGGCGCCTGTGCCGGAAAGGCCAAGCGGCCTAGCCGACGATCATCTGTTTCATGCGCAGGGCCTCATACTCCAGCTCCTGCAGGCGGAAGTTCACCACGTCGCCCACCGTGATCATCCCGCAAAGACGGTCGTCCTTGACCACTGGCAGGTGGCGGAAGCGGCCCTCGTTCATCACTTTGGCGACGTCGATCAGCAGGTCGTCCGGTTTGCAGGTCTTGACCTCGCGGGTCATGATGTCCTCGACCAGCTGCGGCAGGGTGTGGCCCGGCGTTTCCGCCAGCCGCCGCACGATGTCGCGCTCCGACAGGATGCCCTGCAGCGCGCCGTTCTGGTCGGTCACCACCAGCGCGCCGATGCGCTTGTCGCGCAGCGCCTCCACCGCATGGCCGACGGTGTCGTTCGGGCGGATCGCAAAAATCGCGTCGCCCTTGGCCTCCAGAAGCTTCGCAACGGTCGACTGGCCGTGCGACAAATTCGACTCGGGCGACTGGCTGTGGCTTTGCTGCCCGGCCTTGTCGCCCCGGGTCGGAGGCTGGTATGAGAACGGTGCCATGCGCGGGTCTCCTCCTATCCTGCATCAGGTCATGCCCCCATCTTAACGGCGGATTGCTGTCCGGGAAGAGGCGAAATGACGCGAGCGCTAACAAAGGCCGGAAAACAACATGTTCGAATCCCTCTATCTGACCCCCGTCACCGGCGCGCTGACCGTGTTCGTGGTGGTGGTCTGCGGCCATCTGTACCGGCAGAACTGGAAGACCCAGCCGCCCGATGCGCGGCTGAGGGCCTGGCTGTTCGGGGTGCCCGCCGCGGTTGGCCTTCTGGCGCTGGCCTTTGTGCCGCTGAAGTTCTGAGGCGGCATTTGACTCTGGCGCGGGGCAGGGGCATAGCAGCGCCAGTTTTATCCCCGGAGGTTGACCGATGCCCAGAAGGTTCCTGCTTGCCCTGATCCTGCCCGCGGTGCTGCTGGCGTCCGGCTGCTGGTTCGGCAGCGAGCCGGAGGAGGTCCGCCTGTCGGGCCAGACCATGGGCACCACCTACAGCGTGATCGCCATCGGTGCGGATCTGGACCAAGAGCGGCTGGCCGCGGAGGTGGAGGCCACCCTGGCGGCGGTCAACGCCAAGATGTCGAACTGGGATCCGGCCTCGGAAGTGTCCACCTTTTCCGCCGCGCGCAGCACCGCGCCGGTGCGGGTGTCGCCGGAATTTGCCCATGTGCTGGCGGCGGCCAATGACGTGCATGAAAAGACCGGCGGCAAGTTCGACGTGACGCTTGGCCCGCTGATCGAGCTGTGGGGCTTCGGCCCGCGCAAGCCGGAGGACCCGGTGCCGTCGGATGCAGCCATTGCCAAAGCGCTGGAGGGCGTCGGGCAGGCGCGGCTGCTGACGCTGGATGCAGGTGCCGGCACCCTGAAGAAATCCGCGCCGCAGACCGGCATCAACCTGTCGGCGATTGCCAAGGGCTATGGCGTCGACGCGGTGGCGCAGACGCTGCAGGGCTTTGGCGTTGAGAACTACATGGTGGAAATCGGCGGCGATCTGGTGACCAAGGGGCAAAACGCCAAGGGCGAGGCCTGGCGCATCGGCATCGAGAAACCGGATGCGGCGGCGCAGACGGTGCAGCTGATCGTGCCGGTCAGCAACCTGGGACTGGCGACCTCCGGCGATTACCGCAATTATTTCGAGCATGAGGGCCAGCGCTATTCCCACATCCTGGACCCGGTGGCGGGGCGGCCGGTGACGCACCGCACCGCCTCGGTCACGGTGATCGCGGAGAACGCGATGCTGGCGGATGCCTGGGCGACCGCGATGCTGGTTCTGGGCAGCGCGGACGGGCTGAAGCTGGCGGAGCAGCATAAACTTGCCGTGTTTTTCATCGATCGGGACGTGCAAGCCGGCGAAGATGCCTATATTACCTCTGCAAGCAGCGCTTTCGAGGCGCTGACCGGAAACTGAGCCGCGTACTGAGCGACATCGCGAGGGACCCCAATGAGCACCTTTCTTTTGGCCTTTATCCTGCTTCTGATCGTGACCCTGGGCATGTCGCTGGGGGTGATGCTGATGGGCAAGAAGATCAAGGGCAGCTGCGGCGGGCTGAACGCGATTTCCGGTGCCGACAAATGCGTCGTCTGCTCCAAGGACATCGACCCCGACAGCCCGCTGCGCGACAAGCTGCAGTGCAAGCGCGCCCGCCGGATGGTGGAGCAGATGCAGGAAGAACAGGCCTGAGGCCAGGGCTGCGGCACGGCGCGGGCAGCGTCCGCGCCGCCAAGGGGCAGGCCGGTCCGCGGCGTACGCAACACGGTTTCACCTTACTCTCTCTCAGGGTCTGACTCTGCCGCCTCCAAGGCCGCGACCGCGCTGGCCGGGGGGTGATCGGGTGCCCAGCCCTTGCCCAAGGCGATCTGCAGCCGGGACCAGGCCAGCGCCAGGTCGCGGCGGGCGGCGATCAGGCCCAGCTCGTTGTCGCGCAAGGCTTCCTCGGTGTTCAGAAGGTCGAACAGGGTGATTTCATTGGCCCGGAAGGTTTCGCGCGCAAGATCGGCAACCTTGCCGCCCAGTCCGACCGCCCGCGCCTGAGCTGCGGTGCGCTCGCGGGCGGCCTTCAGCGCGCTTTGCTGCGCCTGCACCTCTTCCACCGCGCCGCGCACCGCTGCGCGGTAATCGTATTCGGTGGCTTTGGCCTCGGCGATGGCGCGCTCGTGGAAGGCGCGCAGAACCGGGCGGTTGAACAGCGGCAACCGCAGCGACGGGCCGATCTGGTAGAGATCGGGCAGGCCGCGGAACGCCTCGATGGAGCCGGTGACTTCGAGCGACGGGTAAAGCTCCGCCTCGGTGACGCCGATACCGGCGGTGGCGCTGCGCAGCTGGGCTTCGGCCAGCAGCACATCGGGGCGGTTGCGCAGCAGGCTGGCAGGCACGCCCAGTTCGGGCTGGGTTGAGGGATGGGGCTGGCCGGAACTGTTCTGCATCATCGCGAATACCTCGGAGGCGTCGCGGTCCAGAAGCGTGGCCAGGGCAAAAACGGACGCCTCATAACCGGAGATGAAGCCCGGCAGATCCGCCTTGGCGCTGGCGACCTGCAGCTTGGTGCGCTCCAGATCCAGGGCGAGGACGGCGCGGGCGGCCTCCAGCTCCTCCACCGTGGCCAGGATCTGCTGGCGCAGCCCGATCGTCTTGCGGGTAACGGCGGCACCGCGCTGGAAAAACCGCGCCTCGATATAGGTGCGGGTGATCGCGTCGATGATCGCCAGCCGGGTGGTGGCCATCTGGTAGAACTGCGCGTCGCGGTCGGCAACGGCCCGTTCGGAGCGGCGCTGGAAGCCGCCGAACAGGTCGAACACATAGGTGGCGCCGATTTCGGCGGAGTCCAGGCTTGTTGAGCCGTCCTGCGAGTCCCGGCGCGAAAAGACCGAACTGCCCTCAAGATCGCCGCGCACCTGTTCCGGACGGCCGCTGGCGCGGCGCACCGCCTCAGCCGCCTTGAGGCGCTGGCGGGCGGATTTGATATCCAGGTTCTGCGCCAGCCCGGCCGCCACCAGCCGGTCCAGGGCGGCATCGTTCAGCCCATGCCACCAGGTCTCAGCCGCGCCCTGCGCGGTGGCAAAGCTGCGGGTCTGGTAATAGCCGGCCGGCACCGCGAAGGCGGGACGCTGGTAATCCCGGCCCGCGGCGGTGCAGCTGCACAGGAGAGTTCCGGCCAGCAGCACGGAACGGGCTGTCCAATTGGATCTGCTCATGGCTTGCCTCTGGGCGCCCTGTCTGATGCGGGCGTTCCCGGAATCATAGGCAGCACCGGACGGCGCCGCGAAGCTCTTCCTGCCGCCCGCTGCGGCTTTGTCCGGAACTGATGCGTGCGGCCCACAGGCTGGAGGGTGCGCAAATCCGGGCCAGTCTGGCGTTTTTGCCCCCTCCGGCCCGGCCGGGGCGGGTCATCCTGCCAGCCCAGTCAGCAGCGCGCCGTGCCAGACAGGAGACGGCCCGCCCGCCTGCGCCTGCGCTTGACGCATGCACAGGGCGGGTCCACTGTTTGCCGGCGCGCGGGCTGAACCACAGCCGCGGCGCCGCCGCCGGCAGCCCCTTGGGACAGCTGAACCGCAATTGCGACGTGAAAGTGAGAACAACCTGATGGACCTGCAAAAATTCTATATCGGCGGCGCCTGGGTGACGCCGCATTCGACCCGGGAATTCCCGGTGATGAACCCGGCAACGGAGGAGCGGATCGGCACGATCATCCTCGGCGATGAAATGGATGTGGACGCGGCTGTCGCGGCCGCCAGGGAGGCGTTCGCCAGCTACTCCCGGACCTCGCGGGAGGAGCGGATCGCGCTGCTGGAGAAGCTGCTGGAACTCAGCAAGGAGCGGCGCGAAGTGCTGGCGCAGGCGATGCGCGCCGAAATGGGCGCGCCGATCACGATGGCGCGCGAGGCCCAGGCCGATTCGGGGATCGGGCACCTGGAAGCCATCCTGGACGCGCTGAAAGCCCAGGAGCTGCGCGAGACGCTGCCCAACGGCGACATCCTGGTGCGCGAGCCGATCGGGGTCTGCGGCCTGATCACGCCGTGGAACTGGCCGGTGAACCAGATCGCATTGAAGGTGCTGCCGGCGCTGGCCACAGGCTGCACCTGCGTGCTGAAACCGTCGGAGCATACGCCGATGTCAGCCGCCGTTTACGCCCAGATGATCCATGACGCGGGCTTTCCGGCGGGGGTGTTCAACCTGATCCACGGCGACGGCCCGGCTGTTGGCGCAGGCCTGTCGCGGCATCCCGGTATCGACATGATGTCCTTCACCGGCTCGACCCGGGCGGGCATCGCGGTTTCCAAGGACGCCGCCGATACCGTCAAGCGGGTGACGCTGGAACTGGGCGGCAAATCCCCGAACCTGGTGTTTGCCGATGCCGACCTGGAGGAACGGGTCACCGCCTCGGTGCTGGAGTGCTTTTACAACACGGGGCAAAGCTGCGACGCGCCGACCCGGATGCTGGTGGAGCAAAGCTGCTATGATGAGGTGCTGGACATCGCCAGGGCCGCAGCACAGGGCCAGGCCGTCGGCGACCCGGAACAGGAGGGCGATCACATCGGCCCGATGTTCGACCAGATCCAGTTCGACCGGGTGCAGAGCATGATCCAGACCGGCATCGACGAGGGCGCCACCGTGCTGGCCGGCGGCCTGGGCCGGCCCGGCGGGCTGGACGCGGGGTGGTATGTGCGCCCCACCATCTTTGCCGATGTGACCAATGACATGGCCATCGCCCGGCAGGAGATCTTCGGCCCGGTGCTGGTGATCATCCCCTTCGAGGACGAGGAGGACGCGATCCGCATCGCCAATGATACGCCTTACGGCCTGGCGGCCTATCTGCAGACCGGTGATCCGGACCGCGCCGAACGGGTGGCCGCCCGGCTGCGCGCGGGGGCTGTGCATATCAACGGCGGCGGCTTCAATTACGGCTCGCCCTTTGGCGGCTACAAGCAGTCCGGCAATGGCCGCGAAGGCGGGATGATGGGGCTGGAGGATTATCAGGAAGTGAAAACCCTGCATTTCGGCTGAGGCCGCGCCTCAGGGCTTTCATCTTTCCCGAAATACTCCGGGGAGCGCGAGGGGCCGGCCCCTCGCTCCCTCTCTCTCACCGCACGCCTGCGCCTGCCAGGCCGTTATCCTTCTGCTCAGACGGCGGGCGCGCCATAGATCAGGCGGCTCAGATCCGAGAACTTGCTGCCGTCTCGGGTGAACCCCAGAACCGCATCGCGGATTGCGCTGGCGCGGGCCGCGCCCAGCACGGGGGCGGCGAATTCCATGAACTTGCGCTCAACGTCCTGTCGGGAAAACGGTGCTTCGGGGCCGCCGCGGGCGTGGACATCGCCGGACTCGATCACCCGCCCGTCAGTCAGCGTCACCACCACATCCGCAACCCGGCAGGCCGGGAAGCGGACCGAATGGCGCGCGGCCTCCGCGACCGAAATCCGCTCGTGGATCGAGGCAACCAGCGGGTCGGAAAGGCCCGCGCCGGAGATATGCTCGACCCCGATCCGGCCATATGCCGCCTGCACCGCCACGGCAAAGCCCAGCGAGTACTGCGCCTGGCTGGTGGTGACGGGGATGCCGGGGTAGAGGCAAGCGCTTTCGTGGAAGGTGCTGATGCGGATTCTGGCCAGCTGGTCATGCGACAGACCGTGCTCCAGCATCACCTGCCGCAGCGCGTCGACCGGGGCATGGGCCCAGCGGCAGACCGGGTAGGGCTTCACATACTGATGCTCCATCTGCCAGAAGCTGCCGAGGTCCTGCCAGTGCTCCGCCACCCGGTCTTCCTCGATGGTGATCGCGGGGGCGCCGGTAAAGCCTTTCCCGGCCAGAACCGCTGCCGACATCCCGGCCAGCGCGCCCCAGCCGGAGCCGTCATGCAGCATCGTGGGGCTGGCGATCTCGCGCATCATCTGGCTGCGGGGGCCGTGGAATTCGGCAATCCCCAGCGCCTCGCGCAGCTGGGCGCGGGACAGCCCGCGCATCCGCGCCGCCACCGCCGCCACCCCGAGCGCGTTCCAGGCGCCGGAGGTGTGGTAATCGCTGACGGTGGCATGCAGCGACAGCGCGGCGCGGCCTGCCAGCTCATAGCCGACGGTGGTGATCGCCAGTGCCTCAGGACCGGAGAAGTCCGGCACGGTTTCGGCCAGCGCTGCGATGGCCGGGATCACCGCCACGCCGATGTGGCCCTTGGTCGGAGCATAGCCGTCATGGCCGTCCAGATTGTCGGTGGCGGTGGCGGCGGCATAGGCGGCGCCTGCGGCGCTGACCCGGCGGCCGTCGAACATCAGGCGGGCGCCCAGCCCCTCCTCGCCGCAGCCGTAAAGCGCCACGGCGGTGTCGCGGGCGATGCGGCCGGCCTCCATCGGGGTGGCGCCGATGGTGATGCCAATGGTGTCCAAGAACATCAGCGCCGCCGCCTGGCGGGTGGTTTCCGGCAGGGCGGCGGGGGTGAGCCCGAAGATGAAATCGGCAGCACGGTCGAAGGCGTCGGTCATGGCGGATCTTTCGCAGGGCGTTTCCCGCGTCAGGCTAGGCTGTCCGGGATCCGCTGACCCGCAAAGAAACCGGGGTCTTAGGGCCGGGATATTTCGTGAAATGCGCACCAAACGTCGCTTTCCGGCCATCGCGGGCCGCTAACCCTTGGGAATTGCGGCGCATTCCAAAGCATGTGAACATGGCCCCGAAACCGCCAGCGGACCGCCTGATGAAGAATCTCCCCCATCTGACATTCCTGCGCTCGTTCGAGGCCGCCGCGCGCTACCTCAGCTTCACCTCGGCGGCGGATGAGCTGAATTGCACCCAGTCCGCTGTCTCCAACCACGTGCGCAGCCTGGAGGAATTCATCGGCCGGCCGCTGTTCGTGCGCCATCCGCGCTCGCTGTCGCTGACCGATGTGGGCGAGGCCTATCTGCCCTCGGTCCGCCATGCGCTGCAGGAGATTGATTCAGCCACTCAGCTGCTGATTTCGCAAAGCCACAAGCGGGAGGTGGTGATCTCCTGCCCGGTCAGCCTGGCGGAGAAATGGCTGATCGGTGTGGTCGACGGGTTCACCAAGGCGCACCCGGACATCGACCTGACCATTCACAGCACGATCTGGGTGGATGTGGAGACCAACGTCTCCGATATCTCGATCACCATCAACCACGTGGATGATGTGATGGGCCCGGCGGTGAAGCTGTGGGACGAGAAGCTGGCGCTGGTCTGCGCGCCGGATTACCGGGTCGGCGGCGAGGTTCTGACCCGGCCCGAACAGCTGGCCGAGGCCAAGCTGATCCACATCCTAGGCCGCCCGGTCTATTGGGAGAGGATTGCCAAGCACTTCGGCCTGACCGGCATCGAGCTGAGGGGCGGGTTGCAGACCAACTCCTCCAACATGGGGCTGGAGTTTGCGGCCAATGCGCTGGGATGCGTCGTGCTGCCGAAATCGCTGGTGCGCCAGCAGGTGGCCAGCGGGCGGCTGGTGGAGCCGTTCGCGTTTGACCTCGACTGCCCCTGGACCTATTTCGCCACCTTCAAGGACAAGGCGGCCACGCCCTCGGTCAAGCATTTCAAGACCTGGCTGCTGCAGGCCGCGGCGGAGATGGAGCTGTAGCGGTCGGCCGCCGTGTGCCGCGGACATTGAATTCCGGCGGCGCTTCGCGTATATACGGGTATATATACAAAGGGCCTGCCAATGATTGAGACCAAGATCAGAAAAGTCGGAAACTCCGCTGTCATCACCCTGACGACGGAGATGCTGACGATGCTGGACGCCAAGGAAGGCGACACGCTGTTTGTGGTGCGCGGCGATGACGGCAGCCTCAAGGTGATGGCGCATGACCCCTCGGTGGCGGAGGCGCTGGCGGCGGCTGAGATCGTGATGGATGAGAACCGCGATCTGCTTCAGGCGCTTGCGTGAGCACTTATAAATGGGTGCCGCTGGCAGCCGTTACTGTCATTCACGACCGGCAGATCGCCCGCCACGGCGGTGCAGCGGGGATGCGTGACAGGGCGCTGCTGGAGATGGGCTGCGCGCGGGCGATGAACCTGGCGGCCTATTCGGATGCAGGCGTGGCGGAGGTTGCCGCGGCCTATGCCTTCGGGATCGCCAAAGCGCACGCATTTGTCGATGGCAACAAGCGCACGGCGTTTGTGACCGCTGTCACCTTTCTTCGCCTCAATGGCTACCAGTTCCGCCCGGCGCCGGTGGAGGGGGTGCGGATGATGGAAGATCTCGCCACCGGTGATGTGGACGAGGCCGCATTTGCGGAGTGGCTGACGGCAGGGATGGTGCCTGTATAGCTTTTGCCAACTGTTATGACCCGCCCGGCTGAAGGCCGGGCAGCGCCCGACCGCCCCCATGGGCGGGCGCTTCGCTTCCGCCCGCGGTCGGGCACTGCCCATTGCGTATTTATTCGGGCCGCCACCTCAAGCGGCCCGTTTTCTTGTCGCAGTGCCTCAGGCCCGCAGCCGTGAACCCGAAGGATCAAAGGCTGCCGCTTCCAGAATGCGCGCCTTGTGCGGCTTGCCGAGGATGAACACCTCAACCGCATCCCCCGGCCCCGCGACCGCCGGGTTGGCATATCCCAGCGCCAGCGACTTGCCGGCGGAGTAGCCATAGGCGCCAGACGTCACCCGGCCCACCGGTTTGCCGTCCGGGGTGAAAATAGGCTCGCCGCCCGACGCATCGGCATCGTTCACCGCGTCAATTTCAAAGGCCGAGAGCACTTCGCGCGGGGCGTTGCCCTTGACCTTCAGATAGGCGTCCTTGTTGAGGAAGTCCTTGTCCAGCTTGATGAGACCGGCGAGGCCAACCTCCTGCGGCCAG